>DAOVRZ010000192.1:0-4059 GCA_030627905.1 Halanaerobiales bacterium | reverse complement strand
ACTCAAGAAGAAAGCTATACATCAAAATGTGATGCTCTGGCATATGAAGAAATAGGAAAACATGAAGCCTACAAAGGAAAAAGAGTGAGCCGAGGGATATTCCTATCTTCAACAGGAAAACTCATTAATGCGGATGTCAATGGAGCTCTAAATATCTTACGAAAATGTAAAGGCGACTTCTCTGTTCAGGGAATAGTCAAAAGGGGTTGGATTTGCAACTGATAAGGGTTATGCTAATTCACAAATGCTGATTTCTATTGATGAGTTACAGGCTAAGTTGGACGCAGGTGAAGATTAGGTTCATATTTTTGTAACAATTATATTTTACAATGTAAATATAGAAAAGAATATTTCAAAAAGGAGTGATATCATGAAAAAATCATTGATGGTTGTATTGGTAGTAGTATTAGTTGGATTGGTTGTGGTTCCTACATTTGCATTTGGAGGTTTTGGATTTGGGTCAAGAGGTATGATGGGTAATCTTTCTGAAGAAGATTTTCCGAAATGGGTTCAAGATCAGGTAGATGATGGTTGGATAACTCAAAAGCAAGCTGATTATATGATTGAGATGCATGACCGTAGAATAAATGGTGTTACGGAAGAAGATTATACTGCATGGGTAGATCAACAGTTGCAAGATGGTTGGATTACTGAAAGCCAGGCAGAGTATATGAAAGAAAACTTTAAAGTAATGCAAGAAAGATTTGGTGAAGATACTCCATTTATGATGGGTCGTGGTGGTTTCGGATGTTCATATGCTAATGGAGAAGATTTTCAACAACAACCTTTTGGAATGCGTAGAGGTGGCATGAAAGGTGGAAGAAGAGGTTGGTAATATAATATTTATGATTAGCTAAGCAAGTGACCAGAAATGGTTGCTTGTTTTTTTTGTTTTAATAGGAAGGGAAAGTGCATATTTTATAAAATAGGTTCTTTAAGGTGAACCCTTTATTTTAAGAATAATGGAGAATCTCTTTTAGGAAAGGAGCACGGGTTTATGACATTAATTATACTTGCTGGTGGAAAAAATTCCAGAATGGGGGGCAGAAATAAAGCTCTTCTACCTTTAGGTAAAGATACAATGATCAATTTCATTATTAATAGATTATCATCACTATTTCAAGAGATTATTATTGTGGCAAGAGAAGTAGAACCGTTTTCAAAATATCGGGTTCGTGTGATTCAGGATCAATATTTAGGTTTTGGTCCGATTAGTGGAATTCATGCAGGACTTATGGCTAGTTTATCAGAATATAATATGGTCTTAGCTTGTGATGTGCCTTTGATTAAAATAGAATTGGTAGAATTTTTATTGAATTACTCAAAAAAAGATCTTGTGATTCCTAAAGTTGGAGAATATTTAGAACCTTTAGTGGCAGTTTATGCGAAAAGAATAACTTCTATTTTTGAGAAAGCAATTTTAGAAAATAGTTATAAACTAAGTGATTTATTTGAATTAATAAATGTTGATTATGTATCTGAAGAAAAATTACGCAAGATTGATCCAAAGTTGGAGTCATTTTTTAATGTTAATAGACCAGAAGATTACAAAGAAGTACAGAAAATATTAATTAAAAATTAAAATTGCAATTATAAATGATTTATGATATTCTATATCGTAGTAAATTTTATATGCAAAGGAGTGAAAAAGATGATAAAGGAAAATATATTATTTTCTTTAGTGAAAAATATGAGTGTAATTATCACATTTGCTTATATTTTGAGTAAAAATTATAAACTCAATTATATTATCGGTCCAATGACCCGACGATGGAAAATTTACCTGATTTTATTTTGCATTCCTTTATCTATTGCTGGGACTTTTTTGAGTATTCAAATTCTTGATGCCTTTGCAAATATTCGAGCTATAGGTGCAATCGTTGGAGGAAGAGCTAAAATTGGTTCAGGATTATATGACCATTGAGCAGGCGCGCTTTGGAGAAAGAATCAAATTAGTCATTGATGTCCCTGATTTTCTTAAAGATGGCCAATTCCACGTCTTTCTCTCCAACCTCTGGTAGAGAATGCAATTCGTCATGGAGTATCTAAATTGGAGGAAACAGGGATAATAACGATTGAAGCAAACGCAGTGGATGATGGTATTGAGATAAAAGTAATCGATAATGGAGTAGGTATTCCAGCAAATCAGTTAGATAAGATTTTTAATACTGGTTATGGTAAAAATTTAGGAATAGGTCTTTCGAATGTTCATCATCGGTTGCAGAATCTTTTTGGTCAGAATGCAGGAATCCAGATAGAAAGTCAATTAGGAGTGGGTACATCTCTTACTTTTGTTGTACCTGAAAGAAGTAAATAAATCTAGGATAAAGATTAACACGGTGGTGGTAATTTAATGAAAATTAGGACAGTGATCGTTGAAGATGAAAAACCGGCTAGAGAAGAATTAAAATTTCTATTAGAGCAATTTTCAAATATTGAAATTGTCGGGATCGCTGAACATGCTCAAAAAGGTTTAGAATTGATTCTTGAAAAACGGCCTGATATTGCTTTTATCGATATTGAGATGCCAGTTATGAATGGTTTAGAACTTGCTGAAAAACTTTATAAGATGAAGGATTTGATTCATCCTAAAATCGTTTTTACTACAACATATGATAAATTTGTGTTGAATGCTTTTGAGGTGGAAGCTGTTGATTATCTTTTAAAGCCTATTTTAGATGAACGACTGAAGGCAACTATGGATAGATTGATTCCTAAAGCTAAATCTGCTATTCAAAGTGAGTATGTGCAAAACTTTTCTCATCAGAAAATGAAAAAAGTTCCGGTAGATTACAAAGGGAGATATAAAATGATCTCTCTTGAAGATATATTATTTTTTTTTACTGAAGAAGGAGATATTGTAGCTAAAACTATAGAGGGATCTTATACTGTTAATTCTAATCTCACAGAATTAGAAGAAAACTTAAAAGATCAGGTTTTTTTTCGATGTCATAGGAGTTTTCTTGTTAATTTAAATCGAGTTACAGAAGTGGTTCCGTGGTTTAAGGGAAAATATCTTTTGATAATGGATGATAAGATAAAAAGTGAAGTCTACGTGAGTAGAACGTATATAAAAGAATTGTGTGAAATTTTAAAAATATAGTGCAATTTAAAAAGCTATAATGCAACTTAAGTTTAATAAGTTGCATTATAGCTTTCTTTTATTGTGACTTATATTCGTTTTTTGTATAATGAGATCACTGAGAGTAATGTTTCAATCAAATATGACGAGGGGGAATCTATTATGTTCACTTTTATTGGTGCGTTAGTTACGTTAATCGCTGGTTATTTCATTTATGGACGTGTAGTTGATTCAATCTTTGGTGCTGACGAAAAAAGACAAACTCCAGCAGAACTGATGGCTGATGGTGTAGATTTTGTTCCAATGCCATGGTATAAAATTTTCTTAATCCAATTTCTGAATATTGCGGGTCTTGGGCCAATCTTTGCTGGTGCCACTCATGATTATCTCTCTGGAATGATTTCTATTCGTCACAATGGTGCAAGTATATCTGAGATTATTGGTGAGTATTTAGGTAATAACGCTCGTCAAATTATGAGAGTTTTTTCTCTGATTCTTTTGATTCTGGTTGGTACTGTATTTATGACTGGCCCAGCTAAGTTGTTAGCAAATTTGAGCTCAATAAGTGTTAACGTTTGGTTAGTCATTATTGTCATATATCACTAGCGTTGCATAAAAAAAATATTGAATTGTCAAGACCCAAATGTGATTAGTTTAATTGAATAAATAGAAAAAACTCCCTATAATTAGAGTTAGGATAGTTTTTGCCCAAATCTCTAAAAATAAGGAGAACCACTATGAACAAAGATATCACAAAAACCACATTTTTTCAACTGTTTGAACCTATTTTTCAGAAAAAATTTTTAGAATCATTACTTTCTAACTAGGTTGACAAGTATGTTAAAAAACTTACAACTACACAGCTGATCCAATTATTCATTTTTGCTCAGTTAAATCAACGCAAAGGATTGCGTGAAATTAGCAATCAACTAAATAATGATAATTATAAAAAACTAATTGATCTAGAATCCATTAGT
>DAOVRZ010000094.1:0-23501 GCA_030627905.1 Halanaerobiales bacterium | reverse complement strand
TTCAATCACATAGGTCTTTTTGTCATACCCATTTTTCTGTTTTTTTATATTTCTTCAGATGTTCATAAGAAATCATTGCAATTCCCAGTTAAATTATTACAAATCACCTGCAAACTCATTATTTATTCCGAGAGACTATTACTTATAATTTCATACTCATACCTATTGTGTATTAATCACTTTAAAATAGGTATTAAACATAACATGATCGCAATAAACAATGAATTACATTGTTTATTGCGTGTTCTACGAAGTGGCTCCTCCGCACCTACATGAAAAAAACTACACCGATCCTGTTATTCGAAGGAGAAAGTTATAGATTGCGAAGTTCAATGATAAGGCGAGTTAATTTTTAACAACTATGGAATTCGGATGATTGCAAACACCTACAAATTTATATTGCCGAAACATACATTTTATCTTGCCAAACACATCTCTACTATTTATAATATTACCCATGCCATTGAATCCCTCCAAATTAATATCTACACTTTTGGAAATACTCCATATATTCTGTATATTGTTCATAGCTTCCTTTGAAAAAATCATTTTCGTTCTTCAAAAGATGACCTAAGATTTCCTAATTTATTTAAATAGGGCCTTACCCCTACTAGGCAAGACCCTCTTCAACGACTATACTTCTACAATCCTATATTCAGCATTTTCAATCACAAAATTATTTCAAGTTATCGACCAAATAATCTAGTCAAACAACTCCTACATTCTTAAGAGTCCAATTGGGTTTCGTTAAGATGGACCAAAAAGTCTTCAACATCATTTCTAAAACTATAATTAACCGATAATTTTGTAAGTATATCCCATTCCGTAATACTTCCTTTGTATAAATCTACAAAATAAACTGTTTTGGCCGAAATAGAACTACCAATTTTAATAGCCCGTTCCAAGGTCTCCTGGGTTGCTTTTAAATATGGGATCAATACTGTATCAACCCCTCTACCTTTTACCTTCTCCCAAATTGGATGATCTACAGGCAGGTCTAAAGGAGAAACCTCAAGTTTTTCTAAATGAACCCCATCTGGGAGTAATTGTTTACCCACCTTTGAACTTGGACCAGAGATCATCAATGCTGGTTTCTCCAATGTAACAACATCCTGGAACCAAAGTGCCGAAGTAATAAGTTGAAATGGAGATACTCCTTTAAAATAATCCACCAAAAAACTTTCCTGTTTCGCATCCGGTTCAAGAATAAGAAGTGATTTTTCATTCAGATTCAGATTGCGACGTATTAAAACAGAGAAGTAATGCCCAAAGATATTCATCATTTCTGCCAAATTATGTACCAATACTCGCGGCACATTGGTTTTGATATATCCTTTTAACCCTTTACATTTTTGTGCTGTATTTGTACTTTCATCATATACATATTCATCATCGTAAACAATATCATCAATATATTTGTTCGTAATTTCAGTACGTGGATAAGAATCTAAAGGCAACACCTGTAAAGAATCGGGGTCAAGCTCTAAAACCTTTTTGAAACTCTCCTTCATATCCTTGAAACTTTCACCGGGAACTCCGATAATTACATTGCATCTTCTAAATAACCCAAACTCCTTGGTGAGAGAAAAGGCATTTTTCATTTGAGCATCAGAAACATTTTTTCTCAAAGCTCCATTTCGAATCTCTTCACTTCCACTCTCAGCATATAAATTAACCCCTCGACAGCGACTATCTTTCAATAGTTGCACAAAATCTCTATCCACAAGATTGGGTCTAAGTTGACAGAACCAGTCCACAATCTCGGTCTTCCTTTTCAAAATATTACAGATTTCCCGTCCCCATTCCTTGTTAAGATCAAAACTAGAGTCGTAAATATACAAACTACGGATCTTATACTCTGAAATGATATAATCTAACTGCTCTTCAAAAACTGCTGGAGACATATGTCTGATACAATCCTCAGCAGTCGACTCGCCATCGATCTTACAAAAAGTACATTGATATGGACACCCACGAGTAAGAAGCATCTCAAAGTTAGGCGATGCTAAAGGGGTATGCCAATTGGCCACTGATGGCTTTTTAGCGCCTTTACTTGTTGTCATCTTTGAGTTAAAACGTTTCCAAAAATCAGATATGGAGTTGATTGCTCGACCAGGGAAGTACTTGTTGATATCTCCCGCTTCTGGTGGTTCATTGACGATTAACTTACCATCCTTCTTGTATATCAGGCCCTTAATATCTGTATAATCCTCATCAGATGCTTCTAATTTTTCTAAGAACTTTGGCAAGTATACTTCACTTTCACCATACATACAATAGTCAAGATCAGGAGCGCTTTCAAAAACACCTTCTTTCATAATCAATGCATGTTGACCACCAAAAATTAGTGGAATTGATGGAAAACGACCTTTCAAAAAAATACTCAACCATGGGAGATGATGGGCACATTGAGACATAGAAGAGATCCCAATTACGTCTGGTTGAAAATCCCGAATCTCTTCAACAAAGGCCTCCCTCATTTCACGAACTTGAAAAAACCTTACCAATGAAATTGGCTTATCAGAAAAAGATCCAATCAAGCGTACATTATGTCCCTTTTGCATCAATGCATCTGCGAGTGAAAGTAAACCAAAAGATGCCTTTGAAAGATATTGTGTACTTATAATAATTACATTCATTAGTAGCCTCCAATAATAGTTATTTATTCATCTTGATCCTATTGATCTGCATGACCACATTAAGATAATTCTTTACCCATCCATACAATACTGAAATATCTATCAAACTTCTTCCCGACATTTTTAAGTCGACCATATTCAACAAATCCATTTTTCTGATGAAAATTGATGCTGTTAGCATTTTCAGATGAAATATTGGCTAACAATTTTTTGATACCTCTTTTTCTTGCTTCATCTTCAAGTTTCTTTAAGACAAGTGTACCAATCCCTTGACCGGTATATTCATGGTCAATAAAATACATTGTTTCAGCCGCTTCCGCAAAAGTAGATAAGGACATAAAAGGTTCTAATAGGCAAAATCCAATGACTTTGTTCTGATCATTTTTAATCGCAAATTCACAATGATTTGACCCATCAATAAAATTGAGAAAATGTTCATTGTCAACGGTTTTTTCACGATAAGCACTTGTCGATTTTTTAATATAATAGTTGAATATGCACATAACCTCTTCTTGATGCTCTAGACTTAATTTTTCAAAAGTAATATTCATTTTGATAATCTCCTTTTTTATCTTTAGTTGATGAGACTATTTTGTATTAGAAGAATCCTCGATAATCTGCAGAAGAAAATCTTTATAATATTCTGCAAGCCTGTTAATTGATTCTACTTTAAACTCATTGTCGGAGAAATTCAAATCAATTCTTATCGCTCCATCTCTTATACCACAAACCACATCTAATGGGAAATGTCTCTCCATATTCGGACTAATAGCTTGCCAATTTCCATTGTCTGCTAACTGAAACAGCCCACCAAAATCATCAGAAGAACTTTTAATAACCTCTCCCAGATAGTTAAAACTAATCTCAGGCTCTAGATTAAAACTATCTTTTTGATCTTCATTCAGATATCTCAACATCCCATAGCCAATCCCTTTCTGGGGAATATTCATCACTATTTCTTTTACCTGTTTTATTGTGCTATGAAAATCAGAACCTCCAACCTTTGAAAGAAGCACAGGATATTGCGCCGTAAACCACCCAACTGTTCTGGAAATATCAATTCCCTGCACAATATTTTCTCTACCGTGCCCTCCCATGTACAACATAAAGCGGTCAAATCCTGTCCACTTTTGTAAACTCAGATATAAAGCAGATAGCAAAACATCACCAACCTCTGCCTCAAAAGCACCAAGCACTTTAGTTAATAACTGAGCCGTATCAATCTCATCTAGAGTAAATCTGACGGATAATTTGTTATTGAGTTTCTTCATTGTTCTAGGAATATCACTATCCTTTTCCAATACCGAAACAGAGGCATCTTCAATATTCTTCCAATATAGAATCTGGCTTTCGATTTCTGGGCTTTGAGCAACTTCTTTTAAAGCCTCTACCCAATGTTGATACGAATGGGTCTTAGCTGGAAATTCAATTTTTTCATTCTTTAAGTAACTCTTCATTCCGGTAATAAAATCTTGCAGGATGATCTTCATAGAGTAGGTATCAGCGATCACTCTATGTACAACAAGTTGCAAATAATCTCCACTGTCCCCTTTGATGATACCGATCTTCACCAATGGACCTGTAGCCATGTTAATCGAACGATTTAGCTCATTCGCTTCCTCATCAAAATCACCATTTCCTAAGTTAATTACTTGTATATCTGGCAAACAGTTTTTTATTCCCTGATTATATTGAATGATTCTCCCAGCCACATTTCTATAAACCATCCGAAGCGCATCGTGATGTTTAAGGATTTCTGCAAAAACAATTCTAACCATTTCCACATCAAATCCTTCTTTTCTAAAAATACGGTAGGATCTGTTATAATGGTGTGAGTCAGTAAAATTCCTTTCAAAGAACCACTGCTGAATCGGCATCAGTGGAACTTCACCTTCAATCACTTCTTTATGGGATATGCTATCAACTTCCTGCACATTTTTAGATATGCCTTTAATGGTTGGGTCAGAGAAAAATTCAGTTATATCTGCATGTAGTCCAGCCTCTTTAATTTTGGACATAAGAATCATTGCTTTTATGGAATCTCCTCCCAAATCGAAAAATGTATCATTGATGCCTACATCCTCAATACCCAATATCTCACAGAATATTTGGGTCAATCTCTCTTCCATTTCATTTCTTGGTGCTTCATATTTATCAATTGATGATTGTTCAATTTGTGGCTCTGGTAAAGCTTTTCGATTTATTTTCTCATTCGGTGTTAATGGTATTTTTTCCATTTCCACAAAATATGATGGGATCATATACTCAGGTAACCGGTCTTTTAAGAAAGTCTTCAGTTTAGAAAGATCCATCTTTTGTGCATACACTATATATGCATATATATATTGATCATTTTCTTTTGCTAAAACGACTGCTTCTTTAATATTTTCATGTTCCATCAGTACATTTTCAATTTCACCCAACTCGATTCTGAATCCCCTAATTTTTACCTGGTGATCTTTTCTACCGAAAAACTCAATATTTCCATCCGGTAACCAGCGACCCAAATCTCCAGTTTTATATAATCTTACATTCTCCTGAGCTCTAAAGGGATCTACTGTAAAGGCTACAGCGGTCTTTTCAGGGGCATTCACATACCCCCTCCCAACACCTAGACCTGCTACCACAATCTCACCTTTCACCCCAATAGGGCATAATTGCATTTTTTCATTAACAATATAAATCTTAAAGTTTTGCAATGGCTTGCCAATGGAAATACTCTTCGATGCTGGAACTTCTTTGATTATATTATGAGTAATATCATCTGAGGCCTCAGTAGGACCATACGCATTAACCATGTAAATATCAGGGTATTTTTCTAACCATCGTTTGACCAGTTTATATTGCAATGCCTCTCCAGTTACCAAAAGATACTTAAGTGTATGGAAGGTTGGTTTTTGATCATCCATCAAATCTAAGATAAGCTTTAAATAAGACGGAACGACTTCCAAGATACTTACCTGATCACAAATCACTTGATCAATGAATTTTTCAACATTCAGGACTTGTTGATTGGGGTAGATCATAGTTTTTCCGCCAACAACCAATGCAACCATAAACTGCCAGACAGAAATATCGAAACTATGGGAAGAATTTTGAGCAACAATACTGTTTTCATCCAGGCTTAGATCATTTATTTTGGCAAACATATGGTTAACCATACCTATCTGTTCGACCATAGCACCTTTCGGCTTTCCTGTTGATCCAGATGTATAGATAACATACGCCAGGTCTCCTGGTTTAGATCTATTCTCTACTTGGATGTCAGAATATGATGCCAAATTGAGCTGATTTTCAGAGTCCATACATAAGTACATTTCCAAAACCTCACATTGCTGTTCCAGACTATCTAATAATGAAACATACTTTTCTTCACCCAACACCAACCTTATCTCCGCATCATCCAAAATTGTTTGAATTCGCTTCTCTGGGTAAGCCGCATCCAGAGGGATGTAGGCACCTCCAGCTTTAAAGACACTTAAAATGGCTACTAGCATATTAATGGAACGATCCATCAAAATTGCTACCAGTTCTTCTTTTTGCACCTTATGCTCATTGAGCAAATATCCTGTGAGTTGATTCACCCTCTGGGCCAACTCACGATACGTCAAACTTTCGTCTCCACATTCTACGGCAATATCGTCAGGCCTCTTCGCTACCTGGCATTCAAAAAGATCAATCACGGTTTGGTGTGGGGGCAATTCCCTTTCTGTCTGATTAAAATAAACTAATATCTTATCTCTTTCAGTATTAGACAGAAGATCAATATCTCCCAAAAGAATCTCTGGATTGCTTGTGATATGCTCCAAAATAATCGTAAAATGTTCACCCATACGTTCGATTGTAGACCTCTCGAATAGACGAGCAGAGTAGTGGAATCCTACATTGATCTCCCCAGCCCTCTCAATCACATTTAACTCCAAATCAAATCTGGCAATACCTTCATTATACTCTAAGGGCAGAACTTTTAGACCCGCCATTTCCATCTTCCGGTTCTCCAAGTTATGATACTCAAACATCGTATTAAATAACGGGTTATTCCCTCTACGCAGTTTTAATTGATCAACCAGTTCATCAAAAGGATAATCTTGATTTTCATAGGCCTTTAACGCATTGGTTCTAACCTCTGTTAAAAAATCTATAAATCTTTTCTCATCATCAGGATAATTCCTCATAGCCAAGGCATTGACCATCATACCAATTACATTTTGCAACTCATAGTGACCCCTTTTAGCAATAGAAGAGCCAACTATTATATCCTTTTGACCAGAATACTTATAAAGTAGAATATTGTATATAGCCAGAAGCACCATATATTTCGAAGAATTTGTTTTTTGAACTAATTCATTAATACTGGCAGCTAATCTCTGATCTAGAGAAAAGATAAACTTTTCACCTTCAAAAGCCTGAATATCTGAGCGTAAAGAATCTGTAGGTAGATCTAAAACCGGAATCTCATCTCCAGCGAAAAGCTCTAGCCAATATTGCTCCTGCTTTTTGAAGCGTTCTGATGCATTCTGTTCGATTTGCCATAGTGTAAAATCTTTATACTGTAATTTGGGGGCTGCTAACTGTTTTTCATTATATAACTCTAACAGTTCCTTTACTAAAATGGTAAAAGATGTTCCATCACAGATAATATGATGTATATTTATTAAAAACACATTTTTGTTACTCCCAAATTTGATAATTGCTACCTCGAACAAAGGTGGCTTACTTAAATCCATAGAGCGGATAAAGTGCTTAATTGTACTATTCAGATTCTCTTGGCTACATTCCCTTTGCACAATAGAAAAATCAATCTGCTTGTGGATTTTTTGGACATATTCATTGTCAACGACAAGAAAAGCAGTTCGTAATGCTTCATGCCTTTCAATTAATTTTCGAAAAGCTTGCTCCAACCGTTCAAGATCCAAATCTCCTTCAAGTACAACTCCATTAAGCAGATTATAGCTTAAATTGGATTTTTCCATTTGATGCATGACCAGCATTCTCTTTTGAGCGCTAGATACTGGATAGTAATCTCTCTCTTCCGCCTTTCTGATTTGAATTGGTTTCCGTTTGGCCTTTCGCTTTTCAGCCTTTAAAAGATCGATAATCTCTAACTTATTGTTTTTTATTTCTTTCACAAGTTTGGGAGTTAATACATCCTTTGATGCTTCTAATTCTAAATTACCACCCCTTAGAAACAACTCAACCCCCAGAAATTTTAGTTTAGTAATTAGTTTTCGAGCGCTCATATTGTAATTCTCACTTTGTCATCATCTCCATCTTTTAAATCTTCATCATGATCATCTGGATCGTCATCGTTATCCATTAAGGAATTACTATATTGATCCATATTAGAATCAATATACTGAGCCAACTCAGCTATTGTTGTCAAAGAAAACAGTTCCTCTATAGAAATCTTGGTATCAAAATTCTCTTCTAATTCAATAACCAAACCCATCGCTCTTAAAGAATCTCCTCCAATCTCAAAGAAATCATCATTTATATCGACATGCTCGATATCAAAGAAATCTTTCCAGATTTCAACTAACATTTTCTCAGTATTTGTTAATGATTCATCGATATCATCTACAGTTACAACAACCTGTTCAGTATTAACTTCCTCAGCAGGAATTTCTTCTTCCTCATGAACAAAAATACTAGTATCTACTACAATTTCTTCATTATCTAAAATCTTAAGATTTTCTTGTAAAAATTGAGTCATATTTTTGGCAAGTGGGTACGGTTTTTTCTCAAAACAATAGGTCGGCACGGATACTGTTTTTCTAGTCTCTTTCCAATGGAACATCTCCCACTCCAAGTTCACTCCTTGTAACCATAGTTCTCCCACTTGGTCTAAAAGAAGTTTCAGATCAGACCCTCTTTCTTCAGATCTCTTAAGTAGATTAATAGCCATACAGTCACCCAATGTTTCTTTCAAGCTACTTAAATCATTTCCAGGGCCAACTTCAACAAAAATACAATTTTTCTCCTCTTGTAATATGGTCGCACAACCCTTATGCTGCTGTGCTGCTGTCTGGAAAAAATGTTTGTTCCAATATTCGGCAAACATTACTTCCTCTACACTTACCCTTTTCCCAGTTACACTAGAGATCCACAAGGTATTCGGGTTATTAAAAGTAATAGCTTTTACTTCATTGGCCAAAATTTCAGTCAGTTCTTCTGTTACCGCCGCGACCTCTTGCATTGCTTCTTGGGGAACCTTCCTCACTAATTCTCCTGTTTTTACTACTAATCTGAGGGCATCTTCTAAAGAAAAGAGTCCACTTAGACATGCAACCACATATTCACCAATGCCGTCACCGATCAGATAATCCGGCTTCACACCCCATCTTTCCAACAGACCAGCTAACCCATACTCAATGGCAAACAATAACGGATACAAGTACTGGGGTTGATTGATCTTAACTTCCGCGTCCTCTAACATACTTGGGGTTGGATATAAAATTTCTTTAAAATCTACACCCATCAAGCCGTTTAAGATACTAAAACATTGATCGATCTGCTCTTTAAATAAAGGCTCATCTTCATAAATATCTCTTCCCATGTTGACATATTGAGATCCCGATCCAGAAAAGATGAACACAACCGACTTTTTATTCCCCTCTATTTTATGGACCTCCGCCTGGTCTGATTCTCTCTTCATCAGCAACTCTAGAGCTTCTTGAACATTTTTCGCTGCTAATTTAAATCTATAAGGGAACATAGATCTACCTGTCTGCAATGTCCAGGCTACATCAGCCAGATTTACATCCTTTTGATCCTGGAAAAGTTCACTATATTTTGAGGTGATTTCTTTTAAGGAGTTGACAGTCTTTGCTGAGAAGACAAGAAGTTGATCTTTCTCTTCAATGGTATAGTCATCCTTTTCTATCGCCTCTTCTAAAATCACATGTGCATTTGTTCCACCAATTCCAAAGGAACTAACACCAGCTCGCAATGGATATTCATCACTCTTCCATTCTTTAAGTTCTGAATTAATAGTAAAAGGAGTACCCTTCAGATTAATATTATTATTTAGTTTCTCAAAATGAAGTGTTGGGGGAATCTGCCGATTTTTTAAGGCTAAAACGGTCTTGATAAAACCAGCAACACCTGCTGCCGAGTCAGTATGTCCAATATTTGACTTAACAGATCCAATAGAACAATATTTCTGTTCACTTTTGCCAAAGACATAACTTAAGGCCTCGATTTCAACAGGGTCTCCAAGTGATGTACCTGTTCCATGAGCTTCGACATAACTAATAGATTCAGGTTTCACACGAGACATTACTTGTGCGGCTTTAATAACATTGGACTGTCCACTGACTGCTGGGGCGCTATAACCAACTTTTCTGTTTCCATCATTATTAATTGCAGAACCTTTAATGATGGCATAGATATTGTCCCCATCTTTTAATGCTTTGTCTAACATTTTCAATACAACAACGCCAGCCCCTTCTCCTGGAACGATTCCATTTGCTTTTTCATCAAAGGCTCTTAAATGGCCATCTGGAGAGTTAATCATTCCCTTCTGGTATAAATAACCTTCTGGGTGTGAGGAGGAAAGGGTGATTCCTCCTGCTAAAGCAACATTTGTCTCTCCAGTTATCAAACTCATGGCAGCCATATGGATGGCTACTAGGGAAGTGGAGCCTGCAGTGTTAATAAACACTGCAGGCCCTTTCAAGTTCAATTTATAAGCGATGGATGTACAGAAATAATCTACCTTGCGAAAGATACGAGAACTAAATTCATCAACAGAAGTATCTGCATTAAATAAAAGTGTATGGGTCTCCCAATTAATGTCGCTCTTAGCCCCCGCGTATAAGCCAATAATTCCGTCATAACGGCCAGGTACATAACCTGAATCTTCTAGAGCTTCCCAAGCACACTGGTGAAAAATTCGTGTTTGAGGGTTCATTAATTTTGCTTCCTCTGGTCTATATTCAAAAAACTTTGAGTCAAAACATTCTTTATCTTTAATAGATACGCCAGATTTGACATACGCAGGATTATCCAACATCTCTTGACGAACTCCAGCTTT
Source organism: Halanaerobiales bacterium (assembly GCA_030627905.1). Taxonomy (GTDB): domain Bacteria; phylum Bacillota; class Halanaerobiia; order DY22613; family DY22613; genus JAGMES01. The sequence goes on along the minus strand of DAOVRZ010000094.1, from coordinate 12,827 downwards.
TAATAATTCTTCGTCACTAAATTTCTTAATCGATTCAATACCATTTTTCAGATTATCCCAATACTCATCCTTATTTTCTGCACCAGGAAATTTTAATGACATCCCTATTACTGCTACTTCTAATCCAGTTAATTTTCTCTTTTTACTCATCATAATCACCCCTAAGAATTTTTAGTCCACTCATCCTTGTTTCTAATGCATCTTCGTAAATGTCATCGGATCTCAAAGGTTCGTCATCGCGGTTGCTCAAATAGTCAGAAAACATTCTAATAGATGGATATTGAAATAGATCTACCACAGGAATATCCTCTAATACCAACTCTACAGAAAGCTTTGAATGGAAAGCCATAATTAGTAATGAATTGCCTCCAGATTCAAAGAAGTTGGTGTCTATTCCCACCATATCCTGTTCAATTTTTAAAAGATCGGCCCATATTTTTATAAGCTTTTCTTCAATTTCATTACGTGGTGCAACATAATCATTATCAAGAACAATTTCAGGTTCAGGTAGATTTTTTCTATCAATCTTTCCATTAAAGTTAAGTGGCATTTTATCAAGCTTAACAAAATATGTAGGTACCATATACTCTGGTACTATTTTTCTGAGATCTTCTTTGATACTTTTTGAATCACTTGTACTGCAAAGTGTATAGTAAGCACATAAGAAGTTATCTCCGGTCGACCTTTCTTTGTGAACCACTGCGCATTCATTCACGTATTCTAGTGAGTTCAAATAGCCCTCAATCTCTTCTAATTCAATTCTTTGACCTCTGATCTTTACCTGACGGTCCACTCTTCCCAATATCTCAAAGGTTCCTTCAGTTGTAACTTGTGCCATATCTCCAGTTTTATAAATAATATCCTGCTTATCATTAGTAAATGGATTTACAATAAAATGTTTGGCATTCAACTCATCATTGTTGATATACCCTAAACTTTGATATGGTGTGCGAATATATAACTCTCCTGGAATCATTTCGTCACAAATATTCATATCTTTATTTAAAACGATACCACTAGCTCCTGGTATAGGCTTACCTACAGGAATCATGCCCCGATCTAAGTCTGACATATTGATTAACTTGAAGAATTTAGCTAGAGTGGTTTCTGTAGGACCATAGATATTGACTAACTGAATTCGATTGGCAAAGACTTTATACCATTTTTCTAGATAAGATGGATAGAGTTTCTCACCCGCTAGAAGAATATATTTGAGTTCTTTAAAATGACCTTCTGTTAAATCTTCATCTGAAATAATTTTAAAGACAGATGGAACTATATGAATTAGATTGATTCTCTCTGTCTCAATCCACTTAACAAGTTTTATCGAGTTTAGATTAATCTCTTCACTGTTAGGTATGCACACTACACCACCCGCAAAAAGTGGTACAAAAATATCTCGTAAAAACGGATCAAAGGTCGGACGAGTTAATTGACTTACTCTAAAACCTTTACCGACTCCAAATTGGTTAATTTCCCACTCTGCAAAGTGTACTAAACCTTCACTTCTACCTGCAATAATTTTCGGATTACCTGTTGTTCCAGAAGTAAAGTATGCATAGATCATATCATCGGGTCTATATTCTAGTTCTGGAATAGTGTTAAACCAATCTGTGTTATCCCCCTTAAATATCTTTTCAAAATTGAAAGACTCCACATCCTGAGCAAAATTAGTTCCAGCCATAACCTGCTGATGAAAAATATCATCTACAATCATATACTGGAGATTCAACTCACTAATCAGATCGGACAACCTCTCTCTCGTCTGATTTAAATCAAAAGGAACAAAAATACAACCCGCTTTAAAGACTCCAATCATTGCTATGATAAAATCAGCTCTGTTAGAGATTGCAACAGGAACAAAACTTCCCTTGCCAACTCTCTGATTGATGAGATAATTCGCAACATAATTAGATTTTTGATCGAGTTCAGAATAAGTAATCTTTCTGGTTCCACAACTAATTGCGCATTCTGCACCAAATTCCTTAAGTGCTTCATTCAACCTATTCTGGAATGTAAACCTTGTATCTCCTAGCAAATTCCGGTTAAAATTGCTCAATACACCCCTTCGTTGCTCCAGGTTAAGAACTTCAATTTTAGAAATTTCTAGATCACTGTTTTCAATAATCGAACTCATTACACTTTGGAAATATCCCACGAACTTATTGATCGTTTCCCGCTTAAAGAGATTAGTATTATAATTAAAGTTAACCTTAATTTGGTCAGAAATCTCCAGTGCCGTTATCTTAAGATCCAGCTTAGATGATTCGTTCTCATACTCATATGGAATTGCATTTAGACCATGAATCTCTAATTGTCGTGTCTCCATATTATTAAGAGCAAACATCACATCAAACAGAGGATTTCGATTCGTCCTTCTAACACGAACTACCTTTTCTACCAAATCTTCAAACTGATAACTTTGGTTTTGTAAAGCGAGAAGCGTATTTTCTCTCACTTTAGATAGAAACTGTGTAAAAGTTTGATCAGCATGAATGTTATTGCGTAGAACCAGGGTATTTAAAAATACTCCAATTGTTCGATCAATATCAGGATGAATTCGCCCAGCAACAGGGGTTCCTATAATCAGATCATCCTGAGAACAAATCTTTGCAAGAAACACATTACAAATTGAAAGTAAAACCATGAAAAGGGTCGCATTATTCTCTAGGGCAATCTTCTTTAGATTAGCAGTATCCCTACTACTGATGTTGAAATCAACAGCACTTCCACTGAAACTCTGAACCACAGGTCTCTGGTAATCTAAAGGCAGGTTAAGAGCAAGTAGTTCATCAACAAACTGAGCTAACCAGTATTCTTCAGCTTGAACATTGATTTCCGATTTAACATACTCCTGCAACCATACAGTGTAATCTACATAACTGGCCTGTAGCTCAGGAAGTTCTTGATTGGTGTATATTTTCCCAAATTCTTCAATCAAAACAGCCATTGATACACCATCAGAAATAATATGATGCATATCACAGACAAATAAATGCTTCTCTGCTGAAATTTTGAATAAACCAGCCCTCAACAGTGGCGGATTAGCTATATCAAATGGTTGAATAAAACTCTGAATCGTCAATCCTAGATCATGGTCGATTTCACCGTATTCGAGTTCAAAAGAGACCATTTGGTGTACCCTTTGTCTAGGTTCATTGTCCAATAATTCGAATGAAGTCCGTAAACTTTCGTGTCTTTCAATCAGCTTTGTAAAGGTTTCAGATACCCTATCTTTATCTACTTTTCCTTCCAGAATCATAGCAAAAGGCATATTATAGGCAGTCGTTGTTTTATCCAACACATTTAAGAAGAAGAGTCTGTTTTGGGCAGAAGATAAAGGATAATGATCCTGTACTTCCACTTTGGGTATTTCTTCGATAAAGGAACGATCTTGTTTGTTTTTAATAAACTCTGCCATACCCGCAATAGTCGGATATAAAAATACTTCACTTAAGTTTATTTCAACTCGAAGCTCCTTTTGGATTTTTAAAATAAGCTGTAGAGCCCTTAATGAATGCCCTCCTAATTCGAAAAAGCTGTCATCGATACTAATTTGAGTGAACCCAAGAATCTCAGCGAAAAAGTCTCTTAATTTCTCTTCCAGCTCATTTCGTGGCGCGATATATTCTTTACTCACTATACTTTCAGGTTTGATTAGTGCTTTTCTATCGATTTTACCGTTAGAATTGAGTGGAAGCTTCTCTAAATATACAAAGTATGATGGGATCATATAGTTTACCAGGTTTTTAGACAGTTCTTGTCTTAAATATGATAGATCCAGCTCTTCATTACTAACAAGATAAGCGCAAAGTTGCTTGTCACCTTTTGCATCTACAAAGTCAATCGTTATCGAATCTTCTACGCCAGATATTTTTCGGATGTTATGATCGATCTCTTCTAGCTCGATTCTAAATCCACGAATCTTCACCTGATAATCTTTTCTTCCTAAATACTCGATTTGTCCATCTGGTAACCATCTTGCCACATCACCTGTTTTATACATCCTTTCACCAGGGACAAATGGATTGTCTACAAAAGATGATTTTGTTAGATCTGGTTTATTTAGATATCCTCTAGCCAGACCGACTCCAGAAATACATAATTCACCAGGAACTCCTACTGGGGCCAGTTTCAAGTCTTCATCAATTATGTACAAAGATATATTAGAGATCGGTTTTCCGATTGGTACTGTTCTATCTGATGCAAGACAGTTATAGTAGGTAACATCTATGGCTGCCTCTGTTGGTCCATAGAGGTTAATCAACCTTGTACCATTTTGATTCATTAGATCAGCACACTTTTCTACATGATTCCCAAGCAGTGCTTCACCACTTGAAAAGATATATTTTAATGATCTCAATCTGGCGCTATAATCGTAAGCCTTTACATAATCAAGAAAGATATTAAGCATTGACGGAACAAAGTGCATTGTTGTAATGGTATTCTTCTCAATAGAACTTACAATAACGGCTGGATCTTTTTCTCCTCCAGGTGGCAATAAGCATACTTTAGCACCATACAATGACCACCAGAAAAACTCCCAGACAGATACATCAAATGTATATGTTGTTTTTTGTAATATTGTATCACTTTCTCCTATTGGATAACTCTTTTGCATCCAATCAATTCGATTAATCAGAGACCTATTCTCAAGCAGAGTAGCCTTAGGTTTCCCAGTAGATCCAGATGTATAAATGACATAAGCAAGGTTATCAGGCTTAGTAACTATTAGGGGATTCGTATTAGCGGCACCACTTTTTAAGATCTCTTTGATATTAACAAATATCCCCTCGGTTTTGTCACTAATGGCAACTTTACAGTCAGAATCCTCCAATATATAATCAACCCGCTCTGCTGGATATATCGGATCTATTGGCACATAGGCAGCACCAGATTTCATAATCCCCATCACAATGATTATCATTTTTTCTGATCGTGGAATCATGATACCAACAAAGTCATCTGGTTTGATTTGATACTGATCTCTTAAGTAATTGGCTACGATATTTGCTCTCTCGTTTAGTTGTCTATATGTTAACTTCGTCTCCTCATATATAACAGCTATATTGTCAGGTGTCTTTGCTACCTGTTCTTCAAACATCAGCACGATTGTTTTATCAAGAGGATAATCTGCAGCAGTATCATTAAACAGATCAAGAAGTAACTTCTGCTCCTCCTCAGCTAAGATTTCCAGATCCCTAATTTTTGTTTGAGGATTACTTACCACAGATGCAGTAATCGTTTGAAAATGTTTTACCATTCTCTGGATTCTATCTTCGTGGTAAATATCAGTATTATACTCAATACTACAGTTCAAGCCTTCCACTGTCTCGTCAAAAATGAATGAAATGTCGAACTTACTTATCTCATTTTTGAGTTCATAAGGTGAAACGGTCAATCCATCAAATTCAATGGTTACAGCTTCATTATTCTGGAAGACCAACATCACATCGAAGATTGGCGAGCGAGAAAGATCGCGTTCTAAAGTGATCTCCTCGACTATCTTATCAAATGGATAATTTTGATGATCAAAAGCTTCCACACAAGTTTCTCTAACAGTATCCAGCAATGTAGCAAACTGTTCTTCACCTTTAACAGTATCTCGAATCGCTAGAGTATTGGTATAAAAACCAATCTGACCTTCTAAATCCTTATGTCCTCTGCCGGCAATCGGTGAGCCCAAGATGATATCTTCCTGTCCAGTATATCTATATAGTAAAGTTTTGACGATGGCTTGCAACATCATGAAAAGAGATATATTCTTCTCTTTGCACAGATTATATAGACGATCTTGAATATCTTGCGCCAGGATAAAATCGATATTCTGCCCTCTAAATGTTTTTGTGATCGGACGCACTCGATCTGCAGGAAGATCAAGAATTGGCAATTCTCCTGAAAGTTTTTTATGCCAGTATTCTCTGTGTGAATTGATAGCTCCACTCTCAAAAAGCTCATTTTGCCAAGTCGAGTAGTCTTTATACTGAATCTTTAATGGTTCAATCTCTGGAACTTTACCTTTTTTAAAGTTATTATAAAAGCCTAAAAACTCTCTAGTAAAGACATTCATCGACCAGCCATCGGAAATAATATGATGCATGTTAACCAATAACATGTGTTTATTATTTTCCATTTTAATTACTGACATCTGGACTAAAGGTCCTCTTTCCAAATCAAATTGAAGTAATGCATTCTGAATAGCCAACTCCCTTGCGGATTCATTTACATCTGCATGGTCTTTAATATCAGTAATATAAAAACTATAATCGGGATTGTCTAGAATCTTTTGTTTTGGCAATCCATTTTCTGTAATAAACACGGTTCTTAAAGATTCATGCCTTTCAATCATAAGATCAAAGGCTTTTCTAAAGGCATTTTCGTCAAACTCTCCTTCTAGAAGAAAAGCAGCAGGAATATTATAAGCAGCACCAGTTTCTTCTAGCTGATTCAAAACCCAAAGTCGCTTTTGGGCATTGGATACATCATAGGACGCCGACTTCTGAACAGGTTTAATCTGTTTATATGTAGTACTATGCAAATCCTTGATCTCTGTGTAGAGGCTCTCAATCGTTCTTTTTTCAAAAATAGATTTTAATGGAACCTCCACGCCTAAGTATTTGTTGATCCGAGAGATTACTTTTATTGCTTTTAGACTGTTCCCACCTAAATCAAAGAAGTTATCATAAACTCCGATCCCTTCAATTCCCAACACTTGACTCCATATTTCTACTAATTGAGCTTCTATTTCATTTCTTGGAGCTACATATTCAACTAAAATACTATCTAAGTTTGGTTCGGGAAGAACATTTCGATTCAATTTTCCGTTATGGGTCAATGGCATCTTGTCTAACTGCACAAAATAGGCTGGAACCATGTACTCTGGTAGGCTTTCTTTCAGATAACTTTTGAGATCTAACTCTCTAAGTTCTGTATCACTAACTACATAAGCACATACATAATCTTCCTTTTCGCTATTTTCCTTAACCACAACGGCTGCTTCTTTAACATATCTATTTTTCAGCAATCTATTTTCGATCTCTCCAAGTTCAATGCGGAATCCCCTTATCTTAACCTGATGATCGATCCGGCCCAAAAACTCGATATTCCCGTCTGGTAACCATCTAACTAAGTCGCCTGTCTTATACATCTTGGTATTTGCTTCAAATGGATTATCCACAAATTTTTCTGCTGTTAATTCGGGTCTATTTAAGTACCCTCTTGCCACCCCATCTCCTGCGATATATAACTCTCCAGGTAACCCAATTGGGGCAACTTGATTATTGTTTAAAATATATAATTGAATATTATCGATTGGCTTACCAATTGGTACAGTTGTATTCTGCTGATTATCGCATTCAAAATAAGATACCTCGATCGTCGCTTCCGTTGGTCCATATAAGTTAATCAGCTTTTTATGGAAACCAAACTCTTGCTGGAATTTAGAAACTTGCTTAAACTTCAATGCCTCTCCACTACTAAATACTTGTCTTAAACTAGGTAAGCTCATACTTACATTATTTGCTTCTAAACAATACAAGAATACATCTAACATTGAAGGTACAAAGTGTATTGTAGTGATCTGATATTTATTAATTGCCGCAATAATCTTTACAGGATCTTTTTCATATTCTGGTTCAAGCATACATACTTTCGCACCAACTACACTCCACCAGAATATTTCCCAGACCGATACATCAAATGTATACGTTGTCTTTTGCAAAATCGTATCATCTTGATTTAATGGATATTTTTTCTGCACCCAATTTAGACGATTGACCAAGCCTTGATGCTCAACCATTACTCCCTTAGGATTACCTGTTGTGCCAGAAGTATAAATAACATAGGCTAAATTTTGCGAGTTATTGATTGGCTTTAAATTACTAGCATCCCCTTTGAATCCATCTTCGTTAAATAAATCGATTACTTGGCCATTAAATTCAACTTGATTCACTGAGCTCTCTGTGCTCAATAGTATTTTACTTTCACTATCCTGTAACATATATTCTATTCTTTTCTTGGGATAATTCGGATCAATAGGTAGATATGCTCCACCTGCCTTAATAACCCCCATGATCCCAATAATCATCTCTAATGATCTTTCTACCATTATTCCGACGATTGAATCGGCCTGAACACCAAGACTTCTTAATTTTCTTGCCAGTTGGTTGGCTTTCTCATTCAGCTGACTATAGGTTAACTGGGTCTCTTCAAAGAGAACCGCAATATTGTCAGGGGTTCTTTGTACTTGCTCTTCAAATAATCTCTGGATTGTTTTCTCTTTAGGATAATGACATTTGGTATCATTGAAGCCATATAGTATCTGGTCTCTCTCCTGTTCTGTTACCAATCCAATCTCGGAAATTTTAATTTGATTATTGTTGGTTATCTCATCTAAGACAGCACTATAATGATTACTTAACCTTTCTATTGTTTCTTTCTCAAAGAGCTTTGTACAATATTCTAAAGTAAAGTCTAGTGTTTTACCATTCTCTTGGGCATTTAAAGTTAAATCAAACTTGGAAATTTTATTTTGTAGATTGGTCTGTTTTAACATAAGTCCATCTAGCTTAATATCGTCAGCAGCTACAGTATCAACCATGTTAAACATCACATCAAATAATGGATTTCTACTTAGATCCCTTCTAATCTCTAACTTTTCTATTAGAGCCTCCAATTGATAACTTTGGTTTTCATATGCCTTAAGGGAGTTATCTTTTACTTCTTGCAAGAAAGATACATACTCTTTCTCACCCTCAGGTTTGTTTCTTAAGGCTAAAGTATTGACAAACATCCCCATCATATTTTCAAGCTCGGTACTTGCTCTACCAGCTATAGGTGTTCCAATCACAATATCATCTTGTCCACTATATTTGGCTAACAGAATATTCAATGCAGATAGTAGTACCATATGTATCGTTGCATCTGTTTCTCTGGCCAACTTTCTTACCTTAGCGGAATTTTTTTCGTCCAATTCAAAGCTTACACGGTCTCCTTCAAAGCTCTGCACAACGGGTCTTTCATGGTCAGTAAGCATATTCAATACTGGTATTTCATCATTAAACCTGTTCATCCAATATTCTTCCTGATCTTTCATTTCAGCTGACTTCATGAAGTTATTTTGCCATGCTGCAAAATCCTTGTATTGAAGTTTTGCTGTTGGTAAAGATTCGCCATTGTATAGAGCTATAAACTCATTGATTAAGATTCGCATCGATACTCCATCAGAGATGATATGATGCATATCGATCAATAAGTATGTTTGGGCTGCACTTTCTACCAGTTCTACCCTAAATAATGGTACTTTGCTCAAATTAAATGGTCTGATGAATTTATTTAAGATACTTTCAATTTCTTGATTCTCTTTTCTAGTTACTAGCTTAAATTCATAAGAATAATCTATCTTTTGAACTATCTCATCTTCAACAGTTTCAAAGTAAGTTCTCAATACCTCATGTCTTAGAGAAAGTTTAATGAAGGTTTCTTCAATTCTACTCTTGTCAATTGCACCTTCCATCGCAAAAACTACAGGCATATTATAAGCTACACTATCCTGTTCTAATTGTTGAAGCGTATACATTCTCTTTTGAGCTGAGGATGCTTCGTAGTACTCGCTCTCTTCTACTCTCTCTATTTTCGAGCAAAGATTCTCTTCTGCATTTTTTATTAACTTACTTAACTCTTTTATCGTTGGTGAAGTAAATAATTCTCTTAACTGAATCTCTCTTTTCAATTCTTGATGAATCCTAGATATAAGTACCGTAGCTTTTAATGAATGTCCACCCAAATCAAAGAATTTATCATTGATTCCTACTCTTTCGATTCCCAGTACTTGGCTCCATATTTTGGTCAGTTTCTCTTCAATTTCATTGCTTGGAGCTTGGTATTCAACTAAGTTATTTTCTACCTCTGGTTTGGGAAGGGACTTTCGGTCCACTTTACCATTAGGTGTCAACGGCATCTTCTCTAACTGTATAAAGTATGAGGGCACCATGTAGTCTGGTAAACATTCCTGTAAATAACTCATGAGATTTAGCTCATTAATTGGGTTAGCACAAATGAGATACGCACAGAGATATTTTTCATTTGCCTGCGTTCCTTTGACCACAACCGTTACTTCTTTAACCGCTTCGTGTTGGAGTAGTCTATTTTCTATCTCTCCAAGTTCTATTCTAAATCCTCTGATCTTAACTTGATGATCTAATCTTCCTAAAAACTCTATATTTCCGTCAGGCATCCATCTGGCCAAATCTCCTGTTTTATACATTCTTGTACCGGACTTAAATGGATTCTCTACAAATTTTTCAGCCGTCAACTCTGGTCTGTTCCAATAGCCTCTTGCTAAAACATCTCCTGCTATGCAAAGTTCCCCTGGTACCCGTATAGGAGCTAGCTTATTTTCTGCGCTTAAAATATACACTTTAGCATTATTTATCATTTTACCAATAGGGATACTCTTAGCTTCTTCCTCAACTACATAGTTGGTTGTTGCTACTGTAGCCTCTGTAGGTCCATAATTGTTAACTAACTTGTATCTATTTTTTCTAAAATATTTAAGTCGGTCTCCTCCGGTCAATAAGAACCTTAACGACGTATTATTCTGCTCAATAAATCTTTCACAGATTTGTGTTGGTAAAAAGCTTATGGTGATATTATTTTGATTATAGTATTGGTTCAACTTCTCTATCTGCAATCTAATATCATTATCAATAATATAAACTGAGGCTCCAATGGTGAGATATGGCCACATCTCCCAAACACACGCATCAAAAGAAAGACTAGCATAGATAGTAGCTCGATCCTTTTCAGTTACAGCAAACTTATTCACATGATATTCACATAAGTTGATTAAAGATCTATGCTCTACCATAACTCCTTTAGGTGTACCTGTTGTTCCTGAGGTGTAGATGATATAAGCTAAGTTATTTGATCTATTTATACTTTCTAAGTTCTCTACTTCTCCTTCAAATAAATCCTGATCTTCTAAATCCATAACTTCACCATCAAAATCTACTGTATCGTACAATTCTTTTGAACTTAACAATATCTTACTATGACTGTCCTCTAGCATATACTCTACTCTTTCCTTCGGATAACTAGGCTCGATTGGTAAGTATGCTCCTCCAGATTTTAGTACTGCTAGTATTCCTATTACCATCTCAACAGATTTGTCAATCATTATGGTCACTACTGTATCTGGCTTTACACCTTTATTTCTTAATACCCTTGCTAATGAATTTGCTTTTTTATTTAGTTCTTGATAACTCAATTTTTGGTCGCCAAATACTACTGCAATATTGTCTGGAGCTCTATTAACTTGTTCCTCAAATAATTCATGGATTGTCTTCTCTGTTGGATAGTCTGCCTGCGTATCATTAAATTGATAGAGTATTTGATTCTTTTCCTCTTCTGTGATCATTTCTATATCTTTAAGCTGAACTTCATTATTCTCACAAATATTTTTTAGTATTTCGAGATAGTGATTTCCCATTCTGTTTATAGTCTCTTCTTTAAATAACTTGGTACAATACTCTAATTTAAATACAATAGACTGATCATCTTCTGCTGCTGATAGTATTAAGTCAAATTTGGCTACCATATTTTTATTCATGTAAGGCTTTAATACCAATCCATCTAACTCAATCTCTGTACTATGATCAGAATTCAGATTTGTCATGTCAAACATTACATCAAACAATGGATTTCTACTTGTATCTCTTGTGACATTAACTTTATCAATTAACTCTTCAAACTGATAGCTTTGATTGGCGTATGCATTAAGTGAGTTTTCTTTTACTTCCTTTAAGAATTCAAGGTATCTCTTTTCACCACTAAGATTATTTTTTAGAGCTAAGGTATTTACAAACATACCCATAACATTCTGTAAGTCGGCATGCGTTCTTCCAGCGATTGGGATTCCTACGATGATCTCTTCTTGGCGACAATATTTTGCTAACAAGATATTAAATGCTGACAGTAGGACCATATGCATTGTACTTCCGATCTCTCTAGCGATCTTTCGCAAGCAATTTGTTCTCTCTTCATCTACTTTGAAACTTAACTCATCTCCAGCAAAGCTCTGCAGTAGTGGTCTCTCATAGTCATAAGGCATATTTAATACTGGTATTTCCTCTTTAAATCTATTTACCCAGTATTCTTCTTGTTTTTTCATCTCTTCTGTTTTTAAAGATTGATTCTGCCATTCTGCAAAATCTTTATATTGGATTCGTAGTTCTCCCAACTCTTCACCGTTATATAAGCTGACAAACTCTTTTATTAATAAACTTGCCGATACACCGTCAGAGATTATATGATGCATGTCAATCAATAAGTAGCTCTTATCTTGACTGTCCAAAATCTCGGCTCTAAATAAGGGTGCTTGACCTAAGTCAAAAGGTCTGATGAAGTTCTGCAAAAGATCTCCCAACTCTTCTTGGTCTTTCCGATTGACCAACATTTTAAACTCATGTTCAGCTTTAACCTTTTGGATTATCTCATCTTCATTGGTTTGAAAATATGTTCTCAAAGCATCATGTCTTGCCACTAATTTATTAAATGTACTTTCTATTCTGGCATGGTCTATTAATCCCTCTAGTTCATAGACGATTGGCATATTATATGGGGTGCTTTCTTTTTCAAACTGTTGTAGGGTATATAATCTCTTTTGCGCTGAGGATGTTTTGTAATACTGTTAAGAGACATGCTTTTTGACAGTAAACCCCCGATTTTAGGATAAAAACTCTGTCAGTAAATAATAATCTTAAAATTTTGCCCTTTTCCACTCAAAAAAAATACATCAAAGGTTTCCAAAAAGGTCCCCTTTGATGTAT
>DAOVRZ010000204.1:0-3202 GCA_030627905.1 Halanaerobiales bacterium | reverse complement strand
TAGTACATCAAGCTCAACTTTTTTACTTACCCTCTGGACAATCTTCTCCTCAATTGTTTCAAATGATGTTCTTAATGTTTCATGTCTTCTAAAAAGTCCATCTAAAGCCTTTTTGACTTTTTCTAAATCCAGTCTTCCTTCGATTTCTAATACACCTGGCATATTATATCCTGTACTTTGTAAATCGAATTGCTGTAGCATATACATTCTCTTTTGAGCAGAAGATGCTTCATAGAATTTTCTTTCCCTTATCGGTTTGATTGATGAATAGTTACTGTGCATAGATTTTTGAATATATTCAGCAATTTCTTTTATAGTTGGTTTATTAAAGACTTCACTCAATGGTACTTCTACACTAAATTCTTTGTGGATTTTCCCTGTCAAAGTTGTCGCTTTTAAAGAATGTCCGCCAAGTTCAAAGAAATTATCCAATACACCAATTCTCTTTACTCCAAGGATAGCACTCCAGATCTCTACTAGTTTTTCTTCTGTTTCGTTTTCTGGGGCCAAATATTCTGTTCCAAATAACGTGTTGTCTTTTGGTTCTGGAAGTGCCCTTCTATCTATCTTACCATTTGAAGTTAATGGCATTTTTTCTAGCTGAATAAAGTATGATGGAACCATATATTCAGGGAGTTTTTTCAACAAGAATTTCCTCAAATCCATTAGAGTTAATTCTCCAACGGTTAATCCTTTATCATAAACAATATAAGCACATAGATATTTTGCATCAACATCTGATACGCCAATTTTATTCCTTCTAACCAACACAATTGTTTCTTTTATTGATTCATGACTTAATAACTGACTTTCTATCTCTCCGATTTCAATTCTAAATCCACGTATTTTCACTTGATGGTCTATTCTTCCTAAAAATTCTAAGTTTCCATCAGAGAGCCACTTTACTAAATCCCCAGTTCTGTACATTCTATCTCCAAAGATAATTCCTAAAGGATTATCAACAAATGAACTATCAATAAATCTTTCTTCTGTTAATTTAGGATTATTTAGATATTCTCTCGACACACCTTCGCCTGAAATATATAGTTCTCCTGGCACCCCTATGGAAACTGGTTTCTGATATTTATCTAAGACATAAACTCTAGTATTGGATATAGGTTTACCTATAGGCGCATAACTATTTTCAATAGGAGATGTAATCTCGTATTCTGTACAATAAACTGTTGCTTCTGTTGGACCATAATGATTAATCAACCTAGGACTTAATACAACTTTATTATCTTTTTCTTGGCCATACATCTCAAAATACTTATTCACAAGTTGACGATTTAGTGCTTCTCCACCTACTATGATATATTTTAATGACCTGATTTTATCTTTACCAATCTCCTCAGCAGCTTTCAAAATTTCATGCAATAGTACTGGCACAAATTTCAATCCTGTTATTTTTTCTCTTTCTATAGTTTCTATAATCTTAGTTGGATATTTCTCTCCATCATGATTTAAAAGGTAGCAACTTGCACCATTGAAAAACCACCAGAAGAGTTCTCTGACTGAAGCATCAAAAGTATATACTGTACTCTGTAAAATAATATCTGTCTCATCAATGGAATATGTCTTCTGTAGATGACTTATCATATTAATTACTGAATGATGTTCTACCATTACTCCTTTTGGTTTTCCCGTTGATCCAGATGTGTATAATAGATAAGCTACGTTATTTGGTTTGATTTTGCAATCTTGGTTTTCTCTATTAGATGAATAAACCATTTCATCTTCTAAATCTATTACCAACCCATCAAATTTCAATTTATCAGTCTGCTTACTTTGTGTTAAAACAATATTCGCTCCACTGTCGTCAAGCATATATTTAATTCGATCCACTGGATATTCTGGAGCTATCGGTAAATATCCCCCACCTGCTTTAAGTACACTTAAGATTCCAATTATCATCTCAAATGACCGTTCAACTAATATTCCAACTATACTATCTGATTCCACACCATTTTCTCTTAAAGATCGGGCCAGCTTATTTGATTTCTCATTTAATTTTTTATACGTTAATTGCTTACCTTCAGATATTAATGCAATATTATTAGGAGTCTTATAAACCTGTTCTTCAAATATTTCATGGATTGTTTTCTTGGTGTTCAAGTATTCTTCAGTGGTATTATTAAATTCATATAGTATTTTATCTTTTTCTTCTACGGTAAGTGTTTCAATATCCATTAATTTAATATTAGGAGTGACTGTTATTGCTGTAAGAATATTTACAAAGTGTGATTTAATCCTTTCAACAGTCTCCTTCTTAAATAATTTTGTACTGTACCGAAGATTCATAGTAATCTTTTCATCAGTCTCACTGGCTGAAAATGCTAGGTCAAATTTCGCAGTGCCGCTTTCAAAATTATATGGCCTTAATTCTAGATTCTTAATTCTCAATTCTCCATTATTAAAGTTTTGGAGTACAAACATTACATCAAAAAGTGGATTTCTATTTAAATCTCTACTTGGCAATTTATCAACTAACTCTTCGAATTGATAATCCTGATTTTCATATGCCTTTAATGCATTTTCTTTAACCTCTTTTAAAAATTGATCATAGGTCTTAGTGCCATCAGGATTGTTTCTCATCGCAAGTGTATTGACAAACATTCCTATAATTTTCTCCAGATCTGGGTGCGGTCTACCTGCTATCGGACTTCCCACTATTATATCTTCCTGACCACTGTATTTTGATAAAAGGATGTTTATTCCTGATAAGAGTACCATGTACATTGTGCTACCTGTTCTATTTGCAATTTTCTGTAAATTTCTAGTAAGTTCTTGACTCAATGTAAATGTTATGCTATCCCCCTCAAAACTTCGCTTAGTTGGTCTTGGATAATCTGTTGACATATTAAGCATAGGCACATCATCATTAAATCTTGTAAGCCAATATTCTGCTTGACTTTTCAAATCGTCTGATTGCAAAAGTTTATTTTGCCATTCCGCATAATCTTTGTATTGAATTCGTAACTCATCTAACTTTTGGCCTTCATAAAAAGCCACAAACTCATTTATGAGTATTCCTATGGATATACCGTCTGATATTATATGATGCATATCAAACATCAATATGTATCTATCTTCTTCAAATCTAATTACACCTACTTTAAATAAAGGTGCTTTACGTAAATCAAAAGGTTTAACAAAATCTTTAATTATCTCTTCAATTGGTTTTGGAGAATTTTTATCCGCT
>DAOVRZ010000014.1:0-68462 GCA_030627905.1 Halanaerobiales bacterium | reverse complement strand
TCAGGAATTATCTCTTTGTTTAATTTATCTAAAACTTTTACAAATCTCGCATTAACACTATATACGAGCTCTAATCGTGATAATCTCTTACATGACGAGCTAACCATACATGAGTCCATTCTGATATTTTTGTTGTTAATCTTTAAATATTTTGTTATTCTTTCTGAAAGTTCTTCAACTTCTTCTTGAACTAAATCTATATCAGTATTCTTGCAATATTCTTCTAATCTTTCTCTGAAATTTGTTAGTGTATTAATAGAAACAGGTTGCTTTTCATAACCTGTTGTCCAAAGAGCATATTGAAATCTTTGATCAAAATGCAAAGAGCCTATCAACTCTTCATCGGTTAACTGAAATAATTCCTTGAGAATTAGTAATCCGAGGATTATATTAACTGGAGAGTTTGGCCTACTTGCATGGTTATCACTATAAAGCACTTCAAAACGTTCTTCATTTATATATGGGAAGATCTTATCTCGAAAGGTTCCAGCCCAACTTTTATCTAAAATCTTTTTGAGATATTTAGGCATTGAATGAATAGGATCAAATAATGAAATTGGTTGATTTTTATTAGAACAAAACATGAAATTAGCCACCTTTATTATAAATTCTTATGATACTATTATATCATATTTTTCAATAAAAGTAACTAATTGTAGGCTTTTTGTGGGCTAATCATATAATATTATTTTCAATTATTTAACCAATGAAAGTTTTGATAAATATTTAGATATTTTATCTATTAAGGTTGATCCAAGGATTAACATAATTATTAAATTTAATTTAGATAAATTAAGTTATATTCAAAACAATTACTCCCAACGAGTCAATAAATATTCAGATGTGATTGTAGAAGTATCAAGAGGTCAATTACACGAATTTAATTTATTTGAAAAGCTAAGAACGTGTAGTTTTAGTCCTATAATAAAAATTACTTTTGAATGTAATTTGGCTTCTTTGAAAGATTTAGAGAATATAATAAACTATTTATCCCGGTTTAATACTGTAAAGTATATCGTGTTGAATCCTGATTGTTATAGAGATTTTAATTTTAATGCCTATATGAAGTTAAATAAAATGGGCAGTTCAGATCTGCAGGTGTTTTTAGACCGTGGTAACTTTCCAGCTAATTTATTAAAAGAACATCCGTATAACGCGTATATATTAAATTTTAAGAGAGATCACCCTGATAAAAAAGGTTTGCCACGTTATTTAGTAATTAATAGTAATGGTTGTGTTTTCCCAGAAGGCTTGGATGAAAGATTTGAAGATTTCAAATTAGGTAATATTTACAATCAAACTTTATTCGAAATGTTGGAAGGTTATTGGTTATCTAATAATCATGTTTTATTTAAAACTGTGTGCGAACAAGTATATAATGACTATATTTTAGATTATCCATTTTATTTTATACCTTGGCGATATTTATTTATAAAAGAGATATTAACAGGTATTAGTAAAAGTTTTTAGAGGAGGGAATTAAATGATTTCCCATATAAATTTTATGTTGACGAGACGTTGTAATAGTAAATGTCGGTACTGTTATTTAAATGCTCAAGAAGAAAGTACAGAAAAAGAATTAGAATTAGAAAAGATTTATATGTTTCTAGAGTGCTATAAACAAAACAGGGGTAAATCGATTCAATTTACGGGTGGTGAGCCTCTTTTATATCCGCATATTGAAGAGGTTCTTCGATATGCGAACAAATTGGGGTTATGGGTTACATTATTCACAAATGGTTTATTATTAGACGATGATATATTTATTCGGATTAAGGACAATGTGAATCATTTTGTGATAAGTCTTGATGGGCCAGAAAAAGTTCATGATTTTAATCGTGGTGTTAAAAAGGCATACCAAAGTATAATTAAAGTTCTTGAGCTCTTTAAAGAGCATAAGGTTAGCTATTCAATTCAAATGACTATAGATAAATTCAATATCGAATATATTGATGAAATTGGTGAATTAGCAAGTAATTATTGTGCTAAAATTGTAATATTAGCGAATGTTATCGGCCAGGGTAGAGGTCATAATTGTACAGACTACTTAAACAATGAAAAAGACTTGTTACTAATCAAAAAAAAGTCAAAAGAACTTTCCAAAAAGTATAATTATAGGCCATATTTTTCAACAAATTTGTACGGCGAAAAAGAAATTAAGACCTATTTTAAAGATAATGTTATAATTCCTCTATTTTGGGTAGATTCCCAAGGAGATATCTGTCTATTTTCTGCTGCCAATAAACAAGAATTTAAAATTAGTCATATTTCAAATTATCCTTTTTTAAATTTAGATAAAGTATGGAAAAAAGCAGAAGAAATAATGAGAATTTTGAATGCACAAGTATTTAATAAAAAAATATGTAGCTATTACGGCGAATTAGAAATTTTAGTTAATAACTATAAATCGTAGGGGGGTTATTTATGAAAAGGGTTTTAATTTGTGAAAATGTTGTACGAAAATTTATGGTTGGTAAGCGAGAGAATAAGCGTGAGATTACTGTACTTAATAACATTAATTTAGAAGTAAAATGCGGAGAAATTTTTGGGTTATTAGGACCAAATGGTGCAGGAAAAACTACCCTAATGAAAATTATTTCTACTCTTTTGTATCCGACGGAAGGCAATGTTTATGTTAACGGATATGATATTTTTACGGATGAGAAAAAAATCAAGCGATCTATAGGTGTATTGCTTGCAAACAATAGATCTATTTATTTAAAATTGACTGCAAAAGAAAACCTAAAGTTTTTCTGTAATTTATACGGAGTGCAGCGTTCTATTCAGGAAGAAAGGATTGATACTGTATTAAAGACTGTTAATCTGCTGGAACGAAAAAATGATTATGCGGAAAATTTTTCGAATGGTATGTTACAAAGGTTAAATATTGCAAGAACCATCGTACATAATCCTGATTTTTTGATACTGGACGAGCCATCGAATGGTCTAGATCCAAATGCTGCAAATGATGTTAGAAATACAATTATCAATCTGAATAATATGGGAACCACTATACTTCTGACAACTCATAACATGATGGAAGCTGATATTTTATCGAACAGAGTCGCCATTATTGATAAAGGTAAGATTATCAGTGAGGGAGATCCAGAGACTTTAAAAAATAGCTTGGGTAATAATATTTGTGAGATTATGGTGAAAAGAGTAGATTTAGAAAATGCTAAAAACGTTTTAAAGGGGTTATATATAGATAAGTTTAACATTATTAGTGGCGATGACATTAATACGCTTCGAATTAGAGTTCTGAACATTAATAAGTACACTCTGCAGGAAATAAACGATATTTTACATGCTAATGGAATTGAGATCAAATCTATCTCATTGCATAAACCTATGTTTGAAGATGTGTTTATTAACTTAACTGGAAAGGTATTTGGAAAGGGTGATTGATATTATGGAGAACTTTTTAAAAATTTTTTTATCTAGTTTTATTAAGCAAATAAAAGAATTTAATAGATATCCTAATTTTTATTTAAAAAGCTTATTTTATACCCCAATTGCGATTTTGTTACCGTTTTGGTTTACAATTCGTTTCTTTTTGAATAATAATGATGTTAATAGTATAAATACCAGTTTTACCTTGTTACTTGGTGTTATTCTATGGAATTTTATTTACTTCTCTGTCATTGAAGCTTACAACATTATCAGTAGGGAACTCAATACAGATACAATTTATCTCGTTTTTTTAGCTCCTATCTCTAAAATAGCCTGGTTGTTAGGAGCCAGTTTTGCTCCTAGTATAATGTTTATTTTCTCATTGGGAATTGTTACTGTAATTTTTTATTTAATTACTCAACCTGTAATTATGATTAATGGTTTACTATTTATAACGGCATTGGTCTTGACGGTAATTTTAAGCTGGTCCATGAGTTTAGGTGTATTTATTTTAACTATTTGGTTAAAAAGGATATTTAACATTTTGAATATTGGATTAGAAATTATAGCAATATTTGTTGGTGTATTATACCCTGTCTCTCATATACCTAGTTTTATACGCGTGATTAGCTATTGTATTCCGTTGACCTACGGGATATCCTTATTCAGACAATCTTTTGTTGGAGTTAATTTATCCAGTGTAGGGTATGAAGTTTTAGCAATGGCTTTATTTACGTTGTTTTATATGTTGATATCAATTATCTTCTTTAATCGTTTTGAAAGGAGGTTGAAACAAAATGGGTCTTTCCTCCAATATTAAAGCTATGCTATATATGATCAAAAAAAATTACATTATTAATATGAGATATAAAGCGGATTCTTTATCAATTCTATTTCGACCAATAGTAGGAATTCTTCCCATACTAATTTTTGCAAATTATATTCAAATTCAACAAAATAATTTTTATAACTATACGGGAACATCTAAATATATATCCTACCTGACAATTACATATTTTTTTATAGCTTTTATCACAGATTTAATGGTGAGTGCGAGTGTTTTAATTACTATGGAAATGCAAAGGGGAACCCTTGCTACACTGATGCTCTCTCCTGTTAATGCAATTCAGCTGTTTTTTGGTAATTTAATTGCGGAACTTTTAGTACAAATTTTTGATTTTTTTATATTTTACATTTTGATTTCACTTATATTTAGAGAAAGTATTGTTTTTCAAAATGTATGGCTGATGTTTTATGTAATATTTATTTCTTCACTGGTTGCTTTTGGATTAGGAATTTTACTAGCTGGAGTTACCATGAAGACAAAATCAACTAATGCAACATTTATGATTAATTCATTCTTGATTTTCATTGCAGGTGTAAGTTATCCGATTACGATCTTTCCTACATGGTTGAAATCCATTGCTTTATTAAATCCAATTACTTACTGTGTAGATTTAATGAGATACAGCGTATTGGGAACTTTTACATATTTAAATTCAAATGTAGAAATTTTGATTGCTTCATTATTTAACATTACTTTGTTTATCTTAGGTATAAAATTTTATAGAAAAATTGTTCGAGGGCTTAAAGAAACTGGCCAACTTGTTAATTATTAATTTGTGTGATGAAGGAGTGTATAATATGGTTAATTTACTGTTAACTTCAGCAGGTTTTGAAAATCCAAAGATTGGAGATGAATTTATACGATTAATAGGCAAACCACCTTCTGACATTAGGGTATTATTTATCCCAACTGCTGCAATAAATGAAGAACAGTTGAAATTTGTTGAGGAATCAAAATTTGAGTTATTAAAAGTAGGAATAATGGAAGATAATATTCATACTTTTAATCTTGATCGTGTGGTTACATATGATAAAGTTGCAAAATATGATTCAATTTATGTATGTGGAGGAAATACCCTTCATTTACTAAATAAAATTAAAGATATTAAGTTTGATATTATACTGAAGAAATTAATTGATGATGGGAAATTGTATGTGGGGGTTAGTGCGGGAAGCATAATACTTGGACCTAAAGTTCGTGATCAACCTGGTTTAAAAATTATTGATACATGTATCATCCCACATTATTCTGATGACTTCAGGGAAAAATTAGAGGTTCTAAAAAAGCAAAACGAGTATTCAATTACTCCCCTTACAGACATGCAAGCATTATTAATAAGGGATAAGAATTATCAAATTATTGAATAGACTTTGGTAGTTGGGATTGAGGTGGAAATACTTCTTTAAAATTACCCCTTGAGATAGTAATGGTTGAACCCTAAAATAGTTACTATAAATTGGCGATAATCGCCGAATAGTCGCCATAATAAGTGAAAGCAATAGCAATTACATCAATTCCTCCGGCATAAATATTTGAGTAGCAAGGACTTCTTATGATTTGATCAGAAGTCCTTTTTACATTTACTACTTATTAAAAACAACAGTGTTGCAGAACTTAAAAAGAACTACGTAGACAAGTAACGATCGCATAAGTTGAATGAAATAGTTTTTATGTAGGGACATGTAGAGGAATATGATAATAGTTGTCTAAGTATTAATGAAGCAGTAGTAATTTAATTGATCAGCAATTTAAAACGTGAAATTCAAAAGTAAGATAATGGGAGGAAAGTAAGATGGCTATTAAAAAGAGTGAATTGTATAGTAATCTTTGGAAAAGTTGTGACCAGTTACGAGGTGGTATGGATGCATCTCAATATAAAGATTATATATTAACCTTTTTATTTATGAGATATGTAACAGATAAATATTATGGGAAAAAAGATGCTTTAATTGAAGTGCCAGAAGGAGGAAGTTTTAGAGATCTTATTAAGCTTAAAGGGAACAAAGAAATTGGAGATAAAACCAATAAAGTTATAAGAAAAATGGCAGATGCCAATGACTTAGTTGGAGCTATTACAGTAGCGGATTTTAATGATTCAGATAAACTTGGAAAAGGTAAGGAATTGGTAGATCGTCTAAGCAATCTAATCTCCATTTTTGAAGATAAGGCCTTTGATTTTAGTGGCAATCATGCAGATGGCGATGACATAATTGGGGATGCATACGAATATTTAATGAGGCATTTTGCAACAGAATCGGGTAAAAGCAAAGGTCAATTTTACACACCTGCTGAAGTATCGAGAATAATGGCAAAGGTAATCGGTATTGATAAAGCAAAGAGTCAAGACCAGACTATTTATGATCCAACCTGTGGTAGTGGATCCTTGTTGTTAAAAGCTGCGGATGAGGCACCGGTTAAAGTTACAATATACGGTCAAGAAAAAGACGTTGCTACTGTAGGACTGGCTAAAATGAATATGATTCTTCATGGTAATGAATTTCCAGATATTAGGCAAGGTGATACTCTATCTTCACCAGATTTTAAAGATAAGGATGGACAATTAAAGACCTTTGATTTCGCAGTAGCAAACCCACCATTTTCTACAAAAGCTTGGAGCAACGGATTTGACCCACAAAATGATGTTTTTGAACGATTTACTGATTACGGTATACCACCTGCTAAAAATGGTGATTATGCTTTCCTACTTCACTTTATACGTTCCTTAAAGAGTAAAGGTAAAGGTGCGATTATTTTACCTCATGGTGTACTCTTTAGGGGTAATGCTGAAGCAGAAATCAGAAAAAAAATCATTAAGAGAGGTTATATCAAAGGGATCATTGGTCTTCCAGCTAACCTTTTCTATGGAACAGGTATTCCAGCAGCAATTATCGTACTAGACAGAGAAAATGCTGATGTAAGAAAAGGTATCTTTATGATTGATGCCAGTAAAGGATTTATCAAGGATGGAAATAAAAATAGGCTAAGGGAACAAGATGTTCATAAAATAGTAGATGTCTTTAACAAACAGTTAGAATTTCCTAAATACTCAAAAATGGTTGGGATAGGGGAAATTGAAAAGAATGAGTACAACTTAAATATTCCAAGATACATTGATAACCAAGAGGAAGAAGATATCCAGGACATTGCGGCACATTTATTAGGAGACATCCCTAATCGTGATATTGATAAACTTCAAAAATACTGGGATGTATATCCAGGCCTTCGTAAAGCATTATTTTCTGAAAGTGATAGAGAGGGCTATAGTAAGCTAATTGCAAATAAAGAGATTGTAAAAGAGATTATTTTTGACCATGATGAGTTTATAAATTATACAACTGAAATTTTTACAATAATCAATAATTGGCGTGGAAAGCATACCGCCTTGCTAAAAAGTATCAATTCAGGTTCTGATCCTAAGGCGATTATATATGAAATATCTGAGAATATTTTAAAAATCTTTGACAGGAGAATTCTTATTGATAAATATGATATTTACCAATATCTCATGACCTATTGGTTAGAAACCATGAAAGATGATGTGTACTTGATTGTAGAGAATGGTTGGATACCAGATAGGGATTTAATTCCTGATGAACTAATTATTAATAAATATTTTATAAAGGAAAAAGAAGCTATTGAAGTATTAGAACAGGTAAAAGATGAGTTTACTAGAAAAAAAGAAGAGTTTGAGGAAGAACACACTGGAGAAGAGGGAGTACTTGAAGAAATAAAAAATGATAAAGGGAAAATTACAAAGGCGAGCTTAAAAAAAAGAATGAAAGAAATTAAAAATGAGTTTTATTTGAGAGAGGAACTCGAAATATTAGATGATTATATGTTGCTAATAGATCAAGAAGCAGATGCTAACAAAAAAATTAAAGAAGCTATGAAAGCCCTTGATAAAAAGGTGAGTGAAAAATATAAGGTTCTTACAGTTGAGGAAATCAAAGTGTTACTGGTTGATGACAAATGGATGACATCAATTATTTCAGATGTAAATGGAGAAATGGAAAGAATATCACATCGTTTAACATCTAGAATAAACGAACTTGCTGAACGTTATGATAAGACACTGTCACAGCTAGAGGAGGAGGTTGATCAGTTAACTGAAAAGGTGGAAAGTCATTTGAAAAGGATGGGGTTTGCATGATAGGAGAATTTAAAAAAGAATATATTCCATATGGATGGAAGTTTGGAAAATTTGAAGATGTGCTAGAGGGTTTCAGTAGTGGAGCGACACCAAGAAGAAATAGATCAGAGTATTATAATGGAAATATAAAATGGGTAACAAGTGGTGAATTGAACTACAATGTAATTACTGACACTCTTGAAAAAATTACAATTGAGGGAAAGAGTAAGACAAATCTTAAATTACTACCTTCTGGGACTTTTCTTATGGCAATTACTGGACTAGAAGCAGCAGGGACTAGAGGAAGCTGTGCAATACTTGGAGTTGAAGCAACTACAAATCAATCTTGTATGGCTCTTTATTTTACAAAGAAGTTAACTACCAATTATTTATTTCATTATTATACTTTTCGAGGAAATGAACTTGCTCTTAAATATTGCCAAGGTACCAAACAACAAAGTTATACTGGGAAAATTGTTAGGATATTACCTATTTTATTTCCTGAAAATCTTGAAGAACAACAAGTCATAGCAACAGCTTTAACCGATATTGACACTTTGATTACATCCCTTGAGAAACTAATTGATAAAAAGCAAAGAATTAAACAAGGAACTATGCAACAATTTCTTACTAAAAAGAAAAGATTACCTGGATTTACTGGAGAGTGGGAAGTAAAGAGGTTAGGAGAAATAGCTAATATTGAAACAGGTAGTACCCCTCCTACTAATGATTTGAATAACTATGGTAATGAATATTTATTTGTTAGCCCAGCAGATTTGGGAAATAGTAAATATATAAAAGAAACAGAAAAAAGGCTTTCATTAAAAGGTTTTAGTTTATCTAGAAAATTCTCTAAAAATAGTATTTTATTTACCTGCATCGGTTCCACAATAGGAAAGTCAGGTATTGCCCCTTTTGAATTGACTTCTAACCAGCAAATTAATGCTATTTTACCAAATGAGACTTATTCGACAGAATATGTTTATTATATGCTCAAACATTTATCATTAAAAATAAAATCATCAGCATCTGTACAAGCTGTACCTATAATTAATAAATCAACATTTGAATTTATTCAAATTACTATTCCTTCTCTTGCTGAACAACAAGCCATAGCCCAAATCCTAAGCGACATGGATTCAGAAATAGAATCCTTAGAAGAAAAACTAGCTAAATACAAAGCCATAAAACAAGGTATGATGCAAGAACTCTTAACGGGGAGGATTAGGTTAATATGAGTACAGTAGGCCAAAAAGAAAGAGAAACTCAAAATAGAGTAACCAAGCTTTTCAAAGAAAAGCTTGGTTACACCTACCTTGGCAAGTGGCATGATGGAGAAAACAACCAAAATATCGAAGAAGAATATTTAAGAAAATACTTACATAGAAAAGGCTATAGTGATGATCTAATCAACCGTGCAGTGGATCAACTAGTTAAAGCTTCTAGCAATCAAATTGATAAACTTTATTATGTTAATAAAGAGGTTTATTCCTTACTTAGATATGGGGCTAATGTAAAAGAAGATATTGGAGAAAACAAGCAAACCGTTTGCTTTATTAACTGGAAAGAACCTTATGAAAATGACTTCTATATCGCTGAAGAAGTTTCCATTAAAGGAGAGCGTACTAAAAGACCAGATATTGTCCTTTATGTCAACGGCATTGCTTTAGGTGTGATTGAGCTTAAAAGAAGTACGATATCAGTATCTGAGGGCATTAGACAAAACTTAGATAATCAATCCTCACACTTCATTAAGCCATTTTTTCATACCATGCAGATGGTAATGGCAGGCAATGATACGGAAGGGATTCGCTATGGAACAATCGAAACTAAGGATAAATATTATTTGACTTGGAAGGAAGATGAAAAAGCAACTGATGAGCTTTCAACCGAAGTTGAAAGCTTGCTCGGTGGAGTAGATTATCTTTTGGATAAGCATATTATTGGACTTTGCCATAAGGAGAGATTTTTAGAAATCATTCATGACTTTATTGTTTTTGACAGGGGCATTAAAAAGATTTGTAGACATAATCAATACTTTGGTGTAAGAGCTGCTAGTGCAAGGGTTAAAGGTCGTGAAGGTGGTATTTTATGGCATACACAAGGCAGTGGTAAGAGCTTAATCATGGTATGGTTAACCAAGTGGATTAGAGAGCATATACCAAGCTCAAGAGTTTTAATCATCACTGATCGAGATGAATTAGACAAGCAGATTGAGAAGGTATTTAGCGGGGTAGATGAAGAGATTTATCGTACAAAAAGTGGTAAAGATTTGATAGAAAAACTCAATGCAACAACACCATTACTCTTAACTTCTTTAATCCATAAATTTGGTGGCAAAGAAGATGAAGAAAAAGAAGCAGGTTATAAAGAATATATTAAAAATTTAAAGAAAAACTTACCGAAGGGTTTTAAAGCCAAAGGTGATATCTACGTTTTTGTAGATGAGTGCCATCGAACACAATCAGGTAGACTTCACGAAGCAATGAAGAATATTTTACCCAATGCAGTTATAATTGGTTTTACAGGGACACCACTTCTAAAGAAAGATAAAAAGAAGAGTATTGAAGTATTTGGAACCTATATACATACATATAAGTTAGATGAAGCTGTAAAAGATAAAGTTATTTTAGATTTGCAATATGAAGCTCGAAATGTAGATCAAAATATCACCTCTCAGGATAAGATTGATAAATGGTTTGAAGTTAAAACAAGAGGTTTAACTGACTATGCGAAAGTCAAACTAAAGCAACGCTGGGGTACAATGCAAAGAGTCTTAAGCTCAAAATCTAGACTTTTAAAAATTGTGAATGACATTATATTTGACATGGAAATAAAGGATCGACTCCAAAATGGTCGTGGTAATGCCTTATTGATTGCTGGTAGTATTTATGAAGCCTGTAAATACTATGAGTTATTCCAAACAGAAGGTTTTAAAAAATGTGCCATCATAACCTCCTATACACCTAACGCCAATAGTATCAAAGGAGAAAGCACGGGGGATGATACTGTAACTGAAAATATTGAAAAATATGAAATCTATCAAAAAATGTTGAGTGGTAAAAAAATCGAAGATTTTGAAGAAGAAGTTAAAAGGCAATTCATTAATGAACCAGCACAAATGAAACTATTAATCGTTGTAAATAAACTATTGACTGGTTTTGATGCACCACCCGCAACCTATCTTTATATTGATAAAAAACTGCGAGATCATGGATTGTTTCAAGCTATTTGTCGTGTAAATCGATTGGATGGTGATGACAAAGAGTATGGTTATGTAGTAGATTATAAAGATCTTTTTAAGAGCTTAGAAAAATCTATTGAAGACTATACAACCGAAGCTTTTGATGCGTATGACAAAGATGATGTTGCAGGATTATTGAATAATCGACTTGAAACTGCAAAAGAAAAATTAGATACAGCACTAGAAAGTCTTAAATCATTATGTGAACCTGTTGCCATGCCAAGAGATACCCTTGCATATATAAGATACTTCTGTGCCGAGGATACCAGTGACAAAGAAGTTCTTAAGGCGAATGAACAAAAACGATCAGCACTCTATAAATACGTAGTGGCATTCATTCGAGCTTATGCTAATATTGCTAATGAAATGTTAGAAGCAGGCTATACTGCCAGCGAAATAGTAGCAATAAAGAGCGATGTCAAATATTATGACACGATCAGGGATGAAGTAATGCACGCCTCAGGTGATTATGTTGATTTAAAATCTTACGAACCAGCTATGCGACATTTAATTGATACTTACATCAGTGCAGAGGACAGCGAAACTTTATCGAACTTTGAGAATTTGACTTTAATTGAATTAATTATTGAAAAGGGTGTAGATGCAGTAGATGATTTACCAGAGGGTATTAGAAAGAATAATGAAGCTGCTGCTGAAACCATTGAAAATAATGTGAGAAGACTTATAATTGAAGAAACACCTACAAACCCTAAATACTACGAGAACATGTCAGTGTTATTAGATGAACTCATTAAACTAAGAAAAGAACAAGTGGATAGTTATGAAGAATATCTTAAAAAGATAGTTGAACTTACCAAAAAGGTTAAAAATCCAAGTAATTCAAATAGCTACCCTAGAGGCATTAGCACTGGGGCAAAAAGGGCATTGTATGATAATTTAGAAAGAGATGAAAATCTTGCTTTGGATATACACAATGAAATAATTTCAACAAAACCTGATGATTGGAGAAGTACAAAAATTAAGAAAAAAGTTGTGCGAAATGCCATTAAAAATCATATTATAGATGCAGAAAAAGTTGATGAAATTTATAGAATAGTAGAGGAACAAGGTGAATACTAAATGGATAAAATAAGTATTGGAAACATTGAATTTGAGATTATTAGCAAAAACATTAAAAACATCCACCTGTCGGTGCATCCCCCCAATGGCCGGGTACGTCTGGCTGTACCAGAGAAAACCAACAATGAAGTTATTAGACTTTTTGCAATTTCTAAACTTTCTTGGATAAAGAAACAAAGGGCCAAGTTTAATTATCAGGATCGACAATCCCAAAGGGAATTTGTATCTGGAGAAAGTCATTTTTTTGCTGGTGATAGATATTTGTTAAATGTTATTGAAACCACTGGAAAGCAGAAGGTTGTAATACGTAACAAAAAGAATATTGATTTATATGTAAGACCAGAGAGTACTGTTGAAAAACGAGAAAAAATAATGACTCGTTGGTATAGAAATTATCTTAAAAGTGTAATACCTGGCTACATCGAAAAATGGGAACCAATCATTGGTGTTAGTGTTGACTTCTGGGGTGTAAAATTAATGAAAACAAAATGGGGAACATGTAATACTATGGATAGAAGAATATGGCTTAACCTCGAACTAGCAAAAAAGTATCCTAGATGTTTGGAGTACATTATTGTTCACGAGATGGTACATTTACTCGAAAGAAATCACACAGATAGGTTTACAGATTACATGGATCAATTTTTACCTAATTGGCGGAGTGTTAAGGATGAATTGAATGAATTGATTTATGAAAGTGGTAGATGGAGTTACTAAGATAGGAAGGACTTCTGGCGTGAACAGGAGTCTTTTTTATATTTCAAAGTATACATGTTATAGCATTTCTCTTACGACAATGGTATAATAAAGAAAAGGGGGTGGCTTGAGTTGATTATTATCGGTACTGCTGGATATAGTTATGATGATTGGATCGGGCCAGTATATCCTGAAGGAATTGATAAGAAAGACCTCCTGACATATTATGCTCGTGAGTTTAAAATGACTGAAATTAATTTTACCTATTATAAGATGCCTAATAAATTTATCTTTTATCATATGCAGGAGAAGACTCCAGATGATTTTATCTTTATTGTTAAAGCTCATCAATCTATGACCCATAAGATTGGACGAGATGTACCCTTTAAAGAATTTATGGATGCTTGTCAACCATTGGTAGAAGCAAATAAATTTGGCGGGGTTTTGGCTCAATTTCCATGGGGTTTTAGAAATGAAGAGAAGAATCGCCAATACCTAGCACGGTTACGACATCAAATTCCGGATCATCCGATCTTTGTTGAATTTCGAAATGATTCTTGGATAAAGCAACCAATCATAGATTTTTTAAGTAAGTTGAATTTGAGCTATGTATCTGTGGATGAACCTCAACTTTCGGGGCTTGTGCCTCCGGTGACTAAAGCAACAACTGATTTGGGTTATGTACGATTCCATGGACGAAATCGACAAAAATGGTGGAAACATGATCATAGCTATGAGAGATATAATTATCTATATTCCCCCGAAGAATTAGTTGATTGGGTAAAAAAGATTCAAAAGATGTCTGCTAATCTAACCAAGGTCTATATTAGTATGAACAATCATTTTCAGGGTAAAGCAGTATTTAATGCGCGACAGTTGGCTAATATGCTTAAAGCAGAATAAGGAAGGTGGGAATAGTGAATGAAAATTGATCCATCTAAGACTCTTCGACAGAATCTTAATATGAACCGTAAAGTAGGAGATGAAAAAAATCAGAAAGTTAAAGAATCTTTTAAGAAGGTATTAAATGAAACTAAAATGGTGGATGCTACAGCTCAATTAGAACATTTGATAGAGATTATTGAAGAGAAAGCTAAAAAGATAAAAAGAAATATGACGATTCAAAATCTTTCTGAATATAGGCATTTCGTAAAAGAATTTTTAAAAGTATTTAATGAGGAATTTATGCATACAAGACAAACCTTTAGTTGGAATCAGGGAGCTATGAAAAGTTTTACAGTTATTGAGGAAATTGACGAAAATGTAGAAGCTTTAACAAATTTATTCATGGAAGAGCAAAAAGATTCTTTGGAAGTTGTTCAACGACTTGATGCGATTCGTGGGCTTCTTATGGATTTATATATTTAGGTAAAAAGAACTATATTTAAAAAAACGTGAAGGAGAATGTAATTTCCTGCCTAATATATAACTTAATAGGACGAATTTTGTCTAATCTATTCCGGAAGGAGATTTTTTTGTGAAACTTGTCAGAAAAGTTTTGATATCGAATTTCACATTCTTCTTCATTTCACTATTCATAGTTTTTCTACTAGTTTATATACTGGGAATTACATTTTTTCAAGAACAGATACATGAAACAAGTTTAGTTATCTTAGATAATACAATTCATTTGTTAGAAGGACATGATGAGGTTAAACTGAATCCTTCTGATGGAGTTTTCTTATTGCTAGATAACAATAAGAATTTAGTTTCTAGTTTCGGTCTAGAATTTTCTTCTCAGGGATTTGCTTCTTTAAATGATGAAAATATTTCTAATAAAATTGATTTTATTTCTGGGAAACAGGGTAAATTGTATGATTTTAATAACATTAAGTATTTTCTTTATCATCAAATAAGTGAAACTGGAATGAATGTGGTCTATCTGAGAGAAAAAAATATTTCTGAAGTGTCTTTAATTAAGTTCAGAAATACTCTTTTGATAGCTTTTACAGGTTTAGTTTTAATATTTTTTTTCGTTCAAGATAAGACTGCAAGAAAATTGGCAGAACCACTTGAGAAATTAGCTAGAAAGATAAAATTTCAGTTTAAGTCAGATCAGCATCGTGATCCAGTTAGTATCTACAGACATAATTATGAGAATGAGATTGATTTTATTTCTGCCTATTTAGAACAGACTAAAGATATTGTTAACGATCAAGATCATAAATTACGTCAGCATTTATTTAATGTTATGGATATTTTGGTTAGTCTTTTGGAGATAAAAGATTCGTATACAGCCTCACATAGTAAGCAGGTACGAAAATATGCAATAGCTGTGGCTCAGATGATGGGTTTAAGTGTGGAGGAAATTAGAGATATAGCTTTTGCTGCTACTTTACATGATATTGGTAAGATTGGAGTTGCACATAACATTTTAAATAAGCCAGGCAAATTAACTTCACAAGAATTTAAGATAATAAAACAACATCCTGTTGTTGCAGATGACGTACTGAAAAGTATAAAAGAGTTAAATTACATTCGAAATATTATTCGCCACCATCATGAACGTTTTGATGGAACTGGATATCCAGATCAATTGGCAGGAGAGGATATTCCGTTTGAGGCCAGAATAATCAGTGTTGCAGATGCTTTTGATGCTATGACTTCTGATCGTCCATATCGAAAAGCTCTCAAATTTAAAGATGCAATCGATATCATGATTGAAGAAAAAGGAAAACAATTTGATTCAGATATAGTTGATTCACTTTTAAAGTATTTATATTCACAAAAACTGTATGAGAAAGAATTGGCTCCGACAGCTAATCATATTACATAATTTATAACACATTTACCTTCGCATTTTGGTTAAAATAAATGTGGAGGTGTTTTTTATTGCTGAAATACAAATCACTTAAATTAAAAAAGGGGTGATAGATTATTTCTCAGCGAAGAAACCGATACGTTAATCCACTAGCTACCAGTGCACTTGAGCAGATGAAGTATGAAGTAGCAGAGGAATTAGGATATTTTCAGCATCAACCAGACAGCAATGTAAGAAAAGAGTATGATGAGTCACTAGACCAGATGAAGTATAACGTGGCTGATAGTCTGGGAATTCAGATGAACCATGGTTATAATGGTGATATGAAAACAAAAGATGCTGGACGGATCGGGGGTCAGATGGGCGGTCATATTGGAGGTCAAATGGTAAAAAAGATGATCGAATATGCTGAAACCAAAATGGCTGAGGAATATGGAAAACAGCAAGGTACGGATTCGTACTAACACTTCTAAGGCTGTTGACAATGTCAACAGTCTTTTTAAATAGAAGAATTTGTTTATCTTAAAATATGATAAAATAATTATTATTTCACTTTTATAGTTGACATAGTAGAGTGTTTTTTGCTAAAATAGTGATGAGTAATAAAGTATGCATTAAATAATTTAGGGGGAGAAAATTTTGCAAACAAAACAACTTGTACGTGGTGGAATTATCGCAGCGATTTATGTTGTATTAACAATGCTTTTGGCACCTATTAGCTTTCAAGCAATTCAACTTAGGGTTTCGGAAGCGTTAACTGTGTTACCAATTCTGTTTCCTGAAGCAGTCCCAGCATTATTTGTGGGTGTATTGATTTCTAATATTCTGGGAGGTCTTGGTTTGGCGGATATTATTGGTGGAAGTTTAACAACGTTAATTGCTGCATATTTGACATATCGATATCGTAAGAGTATTATCGCATACTTAAGTCCAGTAGTTTTAAACGCTTTTTTAATCAGTATATATCTACACATTATATTTGGTCTTCCTTACTGGTTGAATGTGATAGCAATTGGTGTAAGTGAAGCTTTAGTTGTTTTTTTGATAGGTTATCCTTTAATACAGTATTTAAAAAGAAAGCAGATCAAAAAGGCTTTAGATTAAGAATAACTAACTTAACTTCCCATTAAATAATATATTTAGCTTATAAGCTAAATATATTTAGTTTAACAACTTTCGGAAGGGCTTTATACGCTCACCGAAAGCTAACTTAGTTTAGAATAGCTATTCCCACTTGTAGAAGATGGAGGACTTACGCCTTCCGAAATTGTTGTTAAAAATGTTACGGGATTTATATCTTCAGTGCTAGTCATATGTTATAATAGGTTATATGCAATGGTACTGTGGTTTAGAAAAGGAGGGGTTTATGAAATGAATGAGGTAGTATTTATTGCTAGCCCTCTTGTGGGTGCAGGGATAGGTTATGTGACCAATTGGATTGCGATAAAAATGCTTTTTAGGCCTTTAAAACCAATCAAAATATTTGGTAAAGAGATTTCTGCTTTTCAGGGAGTTATACCAAAAAGACAGAAAGATTTGGCTCAAAGTGTTGGTAATACAGTAGGAGAACATCTTTTGACAGAGGATGCATTTCAGAACATCCTTTCTTCTGATGAAACACAGTTTCGAATCCGCGAGTTGGTACGTGATACAATTGGAAATTTTCAAAATGAAGAACGAACGATAGATCAACTATTAGAAATGGCGATTCCTCAATTTGAAGAACGAGATAAGTTATACAAACAAGTGAACGAGGTAATTACTTCTTTTATTTTAGAAACTATTCGTTCAGAAAAAATTATAGAAAATGTTGAAGAGTATTTAACGAATTTTTTTCAGAAAATGATTTATGACGAAGATAATCAATTTATTCAATCACCTTATTATCATAAATTAAAAGAAATTCTCCGTGAATATTTAATGATTAGTCTTAAAAATCCAATTGTTTTTCAAAGAGTGAACGAGTTTTTACAGGCAAAAGTTACGAATTGGCAAGAAAGTGATGAAAGAATTGACGATTTGCTTCCAGAAAACGTTTTGATGGGAATTCAGTCTATGCTTGTAGGATTGTCTCCTAAATTGACAAAACAATTAATTGGTTATCTCAATTCTTCTGAAATTCGCCAGCAGATCACTGGTAAGATTGAGGAATTCTTTGATCAAGGTCTTTTGATGAGTCTTGTAGGTAAACTATTCGGTAATAAGACTGTTATTGCAAATCAAATCGTCGAAAAGATAATTGAGTTTATTAATGAAACAGATAACCAAAATCGGATTTTAGACAAGATTACCGAAATGATAGATAATATTCTAAATACTCGAATTTCAAATATTGCAGAACGTGTTAATGACAATATGATTTTTAGTGTCAGCGAATTTTTGGTATCTAAAGTTGCTTCACCAGAATTTATTGATAATTGTTTGGAAAGCTTAGAGGATATCTTTTTAGGTAAAAATGAAGTAGAAAAGTCTTCCCATCAAGTTGCTTTAATTCAAGAAGTACCTGCTATCCCAGGAATGGAAGAATTTTCTTCAGACCAACTTCCAGAGCAAAACCCAGTCATGAAGGCTCTTAATGATGGAGAAATAAAAGATTTAATCAGAAAGTTGATTAGGGATTTTCTACATGCAGATTTTGTGGAAAATGGGATCAGTCAATTGATTTCTGGACAACTTATTCAGTTGCGACAAAGGAAAGTTCAGTCTTTCTTGGGTAATATTAAGCTGACCACGATTGAAAAAGCTGAGAATGGTTTTTTGGCAGTATTAGATTTTCTTTATCGAAATTATCTTGGTAAGATTATTGACCTTTTGAAATTTGATAAATTGGTTGAAGAAAAAATTCTCTCATTTGATTTAGAGGAGATAGAGGCACTTGTTTTACAAGTTATGAGTGTGGAACTTCGTGCTATTACCTGGTTTGGATTTTATTTAGGTTTATTAATGGGGTTGGTGACGCCATTTATTAGCATGATTTTAGGGTGATAGTGCGGCAGGGACATATAAAAATGAAAGGATGGTAAAAAACGTTGCTGGGAAATATCCCTGATGCAACTTATTTTTACCATCCTTTTCTAAATTGTGTTGGTTTATGGTTTGGCTACTATACTAAAGAAGGTACTTCTTGTTTTGCTTTGAATGCAGGTGTATATAGTTTTTCGTAATAATCTTCGACCATTCGGTGTGCAGAGAATTTATAATGGGACATGTCAATACTTGATCTCATCATTTTTGACCAGCGTTCTCGGTCATTGTAGAAGGTTGGGAGGATGCTGTTATAGAGCAGATGGTATAGGGCTTGTAAGTCTCGTTCATCTTCACTTGCTTTAACTGGTAGACTATCGAAGACTTCGTCGATTAACCAGCCGCTCTCCTCATGAACTGGCCCTTCTGCTACCCAACCGTCAATTACGCTTAAATTTAGGATACCATTCATAGCTGCTTTCATTCCAGAAGTACCACTAGCTTCTAGTGTCCTTTTAGGATTATTAAGCCAGATATCACAACCAGAGGTCATATATCTTCCAATTTCCATATCGTAATTTTCTAAGAAGACTACATTGTTAGGATACTTTTGGGACATTTGAACAAGTTTTTGAATAATCTCTTTTCCAGGGTTATCATTTGGATGTGCCTTTCCAGAGAATATTAACTGAATTTTTCCTTCTCTGAGTAAAGGATCTATCGCATCAGCGTTTCTAAAGATTAATTCTCCTCTTTTATATGGTGCTGCTCTTCTAGCGAAACCGATAGTTAAAGTTTCAGGATTAAGATTTTTACTTGTTTTTTTATTTACATAATTAATAAGAGTTTCTTTAGCTTTAAAATGTGGTTCCCAAAGATCTTCATTTTTTTCGTAAGCTTTTCTTATATCAGGATCTTGCCAGGTTTTTGCATGTATTCCATTTGTGATGCTGATAATATCAGTTTTATTTGGGATGTGTTGCCACATTCTGTTGGCAGTTGCAGTGTGAAGTTTTGAGACTCCATTAGCTAAATATGACATTTTTAAACCAGCAACTGTCATAATAAAGGGATCATCTCCTAATGATTTTATTTGTTCATAACTCAAGCCATTATTCGCTTGCATATATTGGAGAGTTCCAAAGTCGTGTGATTCATTTCCGGCTAAAACTGGTGTATGAGTTGTAAAAATGATTTCTTTTTTGGTCGCTTGCATTGCTTCATCGAAGTCCATACCTTTGGTCATTTTTTCGTTTATTAATTCAAAACCTGCAAAAATTGCATGTCCTTCATTGAAATGGTAGATATCTACATCGATTTCTAGAGAACGCAGAGCGCGTACTCCACCAATTCCTAAAATAATCTCATTTGCTAACCGATCCTGTTCTACACCGCCATATAGTTTATTGGTCATCCAACCATTAGGTGTATCAGGATAACCTGCATCTAAAAGATATAGAGGAACATTTCCAAACTGCTCTGTTTTCCAGATTTTACATTGAACAGGTAAACCTCTGACGTTAACTTCAACTGTTACTCCAGTATCTTCAAGAAAATTAAAATCATAGGTTTGATAAGTATCATATGGCCAACCATTTTCACCGATAAATTGGTTGGTATAATCCTGACGCCAAAGAATCCCTACCCCAACCACGGGAAGATTTAAATCTTTAGCTGCTTTAAGATAATCACCAGCTAAAATCCCTAATCCTCCACAATAAATATGAAGATCATTATCGATACCGAATTCCATACAAAAATATGCAACACGTGGTTTTTTCATATTTTTCATGTTTCAAACTCCTTTTTATTTTTTAGTGTACGATAATAAGGTCTAAAATATAATGCTTTAAACGAAAAATTGTCAGATAAATTTCGACATTAAAGGGGGGTTTGAGATGTTATATGTTGATGGTGGAATCATGAGAAGAATTGATCACTCAACTTTATAATGCAGTTTGTTCTTTAGTTGAAGTAACTGATAAAAATGAATCTCATCTTGCCGAAACCCATCAAATTTTGGCTTTCATTAATAAAGTTGCAGGACAAATAAAATTATTAGGGTTAAATGCATCTATTGAAGCTGTGCGTGCTGGAAGTGAAGGTGTAGTAGCTGAAGAAATTCGCAAATTGGCTAATGATTCTCAAGATTCTACCCAAAGAATTAATAATATTATTGATTTAATTAAGTCTTCTACCAGTGAAACACTTCAGTTTGTAAAAAGAATCGAAGAAACTTCGAAAACTTTTGTCAACTATCTTTCAAAAAATATTCATTTTTTTGAAGGTTTTTTTTTTCGTATGTCGAAAATTCATAAAGAAATCATTTGTATGAGTGAGAGGGGTTGATAAAAAATGTTGAAAAAATTTTTGAGTTATTACCGTCCTCATCTAAAATTATTTAGTCTTGATCTGGTATGTGCTTTTTTGATGACTGGCATTGATTTAATTTTCCCAATGATTACGCGGAGTTTTATCAATGATATAATTCCTAACGGAAAATACATGTTATTTTGGAAATTTTCCGTTTTCCTTTTATTTCTCTATGCTGTCAGATCAATTTTTCAGTATGTTATCGAATATTGGGGCCATGTGGTAGGTATTCGAATGCAAGCAGATATGCGACGTGATCTGTTTACTCATCTTCAGTCTTTATCTTTTTCTTATTATGATAAAGCTCGTACTGGACAAATTATGTCCCGGGTTATCAGTGATTTGACTAATATTAGTGAAGCGGCTCATCACGGGCCAGAGGATTTGTTTATTTCAACGATTATGCTCATCGGAGGATTCCTTGTTCTTATAAAAATTAATGTTCAGTTAACATTACTAATTTTTGCTTTGATTCCTTTGATTATTTGGTTTGCTGCAAAAAAACGTGCAAAAATGATGGGCGAGTTTCGCAATGTACGGAAAAAAGCTGCAGATATTAACGCTCAATTGGAAAGCAGCGTTACTGGAATTAGAGTTGCAAAAGCGTTTACTAATGAAGATTATGAGTTCGAAAAGTTTTCAAAGAATAATAATTTTCTAAAGAATTCACTTGAGAAATCGTTTCAAGCGATGGCAGAATTTTATACGGGTATAAATTTTTTAGCCAATCTTTTGAAATTAACAGTATTGGTAGGTGGAGGACTTTTTGTTTTTCAGGGAAAAATTAATTATGGTGATCTAGTAGCTTATTTGCTTTATATTCATCTCTTTATTACTCCAATCCGTAATTTATCTCATTTATTACAGCAATTTCAGCAGGCAGTAGCAGGTTTTGAACGATTTGTTGAAATTTTAGAAATTAAACCTGAAATTCAGGATAAAAATGATGCGAAAGAGTTGACGAATGTAAAAGGTAATATTATTTTTGAAGAAGTAACTTTTAGTTATGATAATCAAGAAAAAGTTTTAAAAAATATCAATTTAAATTTGGAAAAAGGGAAAACTTTAGCGGTTGTTGGCCCTTCTGGTGGAGGGAAATCTACTCTATGTAATCTTATACCACGTTTTTATGAAGTGGAATCTGGTCAGATATTGATCGATGGATTTTCAATAAAAGATATTACTCTGGCTTCACTTAGAGGGAATATTGGTGTTGTACAGCAAGATGTCTTTCTTTTCTCGGGTACTATTGGAGAAAATATTCTTTATGGGTCGCCTGATGCTACTGAAAAAGAAATTATTTTTGCTGCGAAGAATGCAAATATTCATGATTTTATAATGCAACTTCCTGATCAATATGATAGTTATGTAGGTGAACGAGGAATTCGTCTTTCTGGAGGTCAAAAGCAACGAATTTCTATTGCTCGTGTTTTTTTGAAAAATCCTACAATTTTACTTCTGGATGAAGCGACCTCTTCTTTGGATAATGAGAGTGAAGTTATTATTCAACAAGCTTTAGAAAGATTGGCAAATAATAGGACGACTATAGTGATTGCTCATAGATTATCAACGATTAAAGATGCTGATAGAATTGTTGTCTTGACAGAAAATGGAATTCAGGAACAAGGAACCCATGGCTATTTGTTAACAAGAAACGGCTTGTATGCTAAGTTATATAATGCGCAGTTTGGTGAATACACTGCATGATTCGACCACAAAAAGTAGTCACACTCACATAGTATATATAGTAATGAGTAGATGGTTTCATTACTATATATACTATGTGAGTGTGACTAAAATACTTTTTGTGGACGAATCATGGCATAATAAAAATAAAGGCTAAAATTAGCCTTTATTTTTTTGATAATTTTTCTTTTATTGATGTAACGTTTTTAATAACAACACCTGCTTTAACTTTTATTATGCTAATATCTTTGAGAGAGATTGCACTTTCAAGATCAGAAATTGAGGATTTTAATTTAGTAGCGTCTTCTTTAGATTTTTCTTCTATCAACTTGAACACTATAGTTTCTTCATGATTTTTGATAGCGCTAAAGTTTTCATTCACCTTGTTATATTCATTGATGGCACTATCTATGATGATTTGTCGAACATGATATTTTATATCATATATAGAAGGTGGAGTTTCACTTTTAAAACCTTTAGTGAATAGAGAAATATATGAAGTTAACCTATTAGCGGTTACAAGAGTTTCTAAGTAGTTATATTTAGAAGAGGATATTGTTAAATTATTCAAATTGTTTTTAAATCCAGTCAATTCTTTAGGAAAACTTTTTGCTTCTAAAAGTATTGATTCTAAATCATTCCATTTATCATGTAAACTATTTATTTCTGTATTAATCTCATGCCATATAAAAATTATGTCGTCAGGAATCGTTATTTTCTTTTCTTCATCCCCTTCTTCCTGAGGTTTTTCTTTCTTTAAAATTTCTGATAGAAGTATATCATTAGTGGTTATAGGCTTAGGTTTAAATTCCTCTTCCTTTTTTTCTGTTCCATCTTCTTTAGCAGTTAAGATTTCCTTCTGTTCTTTTTCTTCAAGTTTTTTTTCTTTTATTTGTTTTTCGTAATATGGTACTAAATCAACCTGGTTCATTATTTTTAGAATAGTAGATTCCATTTCTTCTATTTCTGGAGGTATTGGTTTGGGGCTATTTTCAGATTTTGGGCTTGACTGTTCAGATTTTGATGTACAGGAAGAGATAATAAACAAAGTACAAAATATCATTAATAATATTATAGTAAATTTATATTTTCTCATATCATCACCTCTAAACTATTATGTTCATTGTTAAAATAAACAATACTTATGGCTAGAGAAAAATTTCTTATAGTTTCGTTCGCAGGAAAAGCTTTTTCGCTGGAGAAGTATTTTAATGATTAGCCCAAAAATACTTTTTGTGGTCGAATCTTTTATTAATATGAATGGAAGATGGTGAAATGATGATAATTGCTCAACAGATTGAAAAATTTGAAAAGACAAAATTGTTTTGTGGTCAAATCTGTCTTCAAGATGACGAATTTTCTGGATTTGTTCTCACTAAACCAATGGAAGTAGAGCCTTATGATGAATTGGTCGTATCTTGGAATGGAATTACCCCAGGAACTAGTGTTTTTAAAATAGAAGCA
Organism: Halanaerobiales bacterium; assembly: GCA_030627905.1. Taxonomy (GTDB): domain Bacteria; phylum Bacillota; class Halanaerobiia; order DY22613; family DY22613; genus JAGMES01. Next base: position 43,825 of record DAOVRZ010000014.1, on the reverse strand, counting down.
CAAATTAGTATAAATGGCCAGTGGTCTAATTTTTACCCCATAGCTCTATGGAATCAGTTTACTACTGGAGGAAGTTTTAGTAAAGAGGATGAGCTTGCTAAAACTTTAATTGATCTGATAAAGGTGAAGAAACCTAATTTAGCTGATGCTTATCGGATTCGGGCCTGGATTAGAAGGACTGATTTTAGTCAGATGCCTCGTTTAACTGGATTATTTGCTTCAACTCGTAATTCAGGAGAATTTCAACTTACTTTAAGTAAGGAGATTCCTCCTGTTGAGTTAGATGTACCCTGTCGTTCACAGATGATTCATCATAAATCATGTGCAAATCTCATCTGTTCACCGACAAGTTGCGGAATGGTTTTAGGCTATTATGGAATTTATGTGCCTACAGATCAAATGATCTGGAAAGTTTATGATAAAACAATTGGAATCTTTGGAAACTGGCCATTTAATACAGCAGCGTTAGCTCCATATGGGTTTGAAGCGAAAGTGGAGTTTATAGAAGATTTATTTGAAGCTTTGCAAGAGATTCAAGAAGGTCGTCCGATCATCACTGGAATTCGTTACAAAGAAGGTGAATTAGAGAATGCGGCTATTCCCAAAACAGATGGACATATCATAACATTAGTTGGATATAACGATGGTTATGTAATTGTAAATGATTCGGCTGCGTCTTCTAATGCTGAAGTACGGAGGAGATATTGTGTTGACCAATTTTTAAAAGTCTGTGGTGGTGTATTTTATAAGATACGTCAATCAGAAGGAATTAAGGAGGAAAAGTTTTGAGAAAACATATTCCTAAATTAGTAATTCTTTTTTGTTGTCTAATTGCATTGATTGTACTTATAAATAGTAACCAGATTGTTTTTTCAGATTTTAAAGAAACTGAATCTTCTCAAGTTGAATCAGAATATGATCTGGTAGTTTATGGTGGTGATCCAGAAGGGGTAGTAGCAGCAATTGCAGGGGCTCGTAATGGTTTGAAAACTTTATTGGTTATGGAAGAAGATGGCCCAGGAGGTTTAATGGTTTATGGAGCATTAAATTTTCTAGATTTAAATTATGATGAAAGAGGAAAAGTGATCAATAAAGGAATTTTTAAAGAATGGCACCAATTGGCTGGCGGCGAAGTAATTGTTGATACAGAAGAAGCTAGAAAAGCATTTATGAAGCTTTTATTGGTAGAAGAAAATTTAACTATCGTGCCTTTGACTAGCATACAGGAAGTTCAAATCAGCGAAGATCAACAAAAGATTAGTAGTTTGATCTTTGAAACTACTGGTATTTCTCGAACTCATGATGTTGAGCTGATGAATAAAGTAAAAACTGATGTACATCCAGATTGGGCAAGTGCTGTTAAAAAAGATGATCTTAAAGCCACTTTAGTTAAGATAAAGCCAGATACGGTTTGGATAGTAGAAGGTAAACGTTATATTGATGCCAGTCAGGATGCTGATTTAGCAGCCTTGGCTGATGTACTTTACTTTACTGGTGGTGCTGATGTGGGGTTGCCTGATCGTAAAATGGCGGTAACTCTAGTCTTTCGCTTAAAAAATGTTAATTGGAAAGATTTACAGAAGGATATTAAATCCCAAAAATGGGGTTATTCTAAGATGAACTCAACTTCTGCTTGGGGATTAGGCAAGATAGGTCAAAAATACGAGCCAGTTGACCCTAGTACTCGTCTTCGAGGGTTAAATATTGCGAAACAAGATGATGGTACAGTCTTTATTAATGCGTTACAAATTTTTAATTTAGATTTTAATGATTCAGATTCTCTAGCAAAAGGGATGGAGCAAGGGAAAAAAGAGGCAGAATATGTTGTGGAATACTTAACCAAAGAACTTTCTGGATTTGAGAATGCAGAATTGATGGAATTTCCGTCACAATTATATGTTCGTGAGAGTCGTCATATTTTAACTCTTTATCAGTTAGATATTCTTGATTTGGTTGAAAATGTAGATTTTGACGATAAAATTGCTGTAGCTTCTTATCCAGTAGATTATCAAGCAACATCACCAGTAGATCCCGGATTTGTGATTTTTGATCCAGGGGTGTATAGTATCCCATTTCGCTCTTTAGTGCCTAGATTTAAGAAAAATATTTTGGTGGTTGGTCGTTCTGGAGGTTATGGTTCTCTAGCTGCTGGGAGCGCTCGAGTAATTCCTACAGGGATGGCAACAGCGGAAGCGGCAGGTACTGCTGCTGCACTATCAATAGAAGAAGGAGTAGACTTTCATAAGTTTGCTATGGATTCAAACCTGATTGATTCACTACAGACACAGCTTTTCAATCAGGGAGTAGACTTACGACAGCTAAATGAAATCAATGAAGTGGTTCAGGATCTTGATTATCACAAATTTAAGGAACTTTTTAGTTGGGGAATGATTGTAGCGGGCTATGATAATGATCTTAAATTAGATAAGAATGTTACAGAAAGGGAATTTTCTTTTCTTTTAATGAAAGGAATGCGTTTGCGGCAGGCTGACAATTATGATGAGTATCTGGCTGGTGGACTTTATTCTTTGAGTTCTAACAAAACTTTAAAACGTGACAAAGCATGTGAAATATTATTAGCTGCTGGTGGATATTGGTTAGCTAAGGTAGAAAATGTTTATTTGACAGCTCTGGAGGATGGTTTTATTCCATTAGATCTTAAAGAGAATTTTAAAACTAATTGTTTATTAACCAGACGAGATATGTATAAACTCATTATTAGTTTTTTAAAACGATATTCTGTTCCAGAGGATTTGTTAGAATTACGTACTCGTTCTTTTGGAGAATAAATCTTAAAAAACGATCTCTTTTATTAGAGATCGTTTAAGAACTTTGTTTTTACAGGAGGAGAAGTTATGAAAAATGCAAGTTTGGATAAAATTAGAGAAAATATTCAAAAAGTGATCATCGGCAAGGAAAAAGTAATTGACTTACTTATGACTGCCCTTCTAGCAGAAGGTCATGTGCTCTTAGATGATGTCCCAGGTTTAGGAAAAACAGTAATGGCAAAAACAATTTCAAAATCGCTAGATTGTTCCTTTAATAGAATTCAATTCACACCAGATTTGCAGCCAGCAGATATTACTGGAATGAATTATTATAATCAAAAAAGTGGTGAATTTGTTTTTAAAGCAGGGCCAATTATGTCAAATATCGTCTTAGCTGATGAGATTAATCGGGCTATACCCAGAACACAATCTTCTCTTTTAGAAGCGATGGAGGAACGTCAAGTGACTGTGGATGGTGTAACTTATCATTTAAGTGAGCCATTTATGGTTATTGCTACTCAGAATCCAGTAGAATTAGCAGGGACGTTTCCATTACCAGAAGCTCAGTTGGATCGTTTTCTGTTAAGGATTGAGATGGGTTATCCTAAGTTAGATGAAGAGGTTGAAATACTACGCCGATTTAAGTTAAATAATCCACTGAACGATCTTAAACCAGTAATGAATTCAACAGAGATTTATAATTTGCGTCAGCAAGTAAAAAATATTTTCGTGGAAGACGAATTATTGGTGTATATCGGTAAATTAGTACAAGCCACTCGTGATCATAAGAGTGTTCGTTTGGGAGTGAGCCCAAGAGGGGCGTTAGCTCTTTTAAAAGCTAGTTCTGCTTATGCGCTTATCTTAGAGCGAGAATATGTTTTACCAGATGATATTAAATATATATTTCCTTTTGTAGCTAAACATCGGATGATTTTAACTGACGAGGCAGATTTGAGAGGAATTCAAAAAAATGAAATCTTAGAGGAAATTTTGCAAGAGATTCAGGTTCCTGTGGAGGAGGTTTCAGTACATGTTTAAAAAAGACAGGCTTTCACTATTGCTTCTTTTATTGGTGATTGCCATCTTTAAGCAGAATCTTTTGCTTGTCTTTGGGGTTATGTTAGTTATAGCTATTATATTTATAATAGGGATTTGGAACCGTTTCTGTTTTGCTAAATTAAAAATTCAACGCCGGTTAACAAAAGAGAATATTTTTGTTGGTGAACAATCTCAATATGTAGTAGAGGTTGAAAATCGTAAACTCTTACCTTTACTTATGCTACAGATAAACGATAATGTAACTAGAGGTGTGAATTTTTCCAAACCGGAGATGTTAGCCAGCCAACCTGGTAGTCCGTATAATATTTTCTCAGATGTCTATAGTTTAAAATGGTATGAGAAGGTGACAAGAAAATATACAGTTATTCCTGAACGGCGGGGATATTTTACTTTTGGTAAAGGTTCTTTAAGTGCTACTGATCTCTTTGGTTTGTTTACTCAAACTTTGGAAACTAAGGATAGAGTTTTTCTTTTGGTCTATCCGAGGATTCTTCCCATTGAAAAATTTGGGTTGCCTATTGAAAATCCGTTTGGGCGACAACAGATGAATCAATGGATTTTTGAAGATCCAGCAAATCAAGTTGGAATTAGACCATATCAACAAGGGGACAAGTTTAGTCAAATTAATTGGAAAGCTACAGCTAGACATCAGAATTTTCAAGTTAATGTCATAAAGCCTACCATGGATGTCAAATTAAATATAATATTAAATACTAGGTTAATGAACCAACTATGGGAAGGCTATAGTCAGAATGTTTTTGAAGTAGCTGTAATGTGTGCAGCTTCGGTGGCGGATTATGGTTTACGCAAACATTATCAGGTTGGATTATTGACCAATGGAATAATTTATGAAAGAGCGGATTTTGTCAAAATATTGCCTGGGAAATTGTCAACTCAACGGGAAAAAATATTAAGGGCACTAGCAATGATTGAACCTTATCATCATAAAGATATTGATCAAATGATTTATCGAGAGTTTGTGCAGAAGAATTTTGAAGTTGGAACTACAGTTGTTTTTATTACTGCAATTATGAATCAAAAATTAGTAGATGCGATGCGGGTTCTTAAAGTGCGTGGTTTTTCACCTACTATTATCAAGCTTGGAGAGATGGAGGAGAATTTTTTTGAACAATTAACAGGTATGCCAGTTTATTTGGTAAATGAGGAGCGATTGTGGAATGAGATTAAAGGTATCGAATTTGTTCGAAAATCTGTTGGTTAGAATTTTATTTTCTACGTTTTATATAATAATTATTTTCCCCTTGCTTAAATTCTTTTTTGAACTATGTATAGAAACTAAACTAACAGAAGGATTAATCTGGTTTTTTGGAGCAGCCATATTTCTTGGAAGTTGTATTATGTCAATGAAGGAGAAAATATCACACAGAATTTTAGCTAAAGTTACAATTTTCCTATTTTTTATTGGAGTTAGTTTACTTTTAACCTATTTTATGAGAATATCTCCTGTTTTTAACGCTAATTTAATATTAAATTCTTTTCAGATGGGGTTTATTATGATCCTGGGCTGTTTGCTTTTTGGAAATAGGTATGAAAGATTAGTAGTAAAAGAAGTTTATTTTATGAGGGATTTTAGTATCGGTATTTTTATACTTTTATTGCAAATTGCTTTAAAGGATTTGATTTCAATATCAATAACTGTACCGCAGATTCTCATTTTTTTCATAGTAGGGTCAGCATTGGGCATTTATCTAAAATATGCAGATATTAAGGGTGGAACAGGTGAACAACGTTTATGGTTAGTAGTGATGATATCAGTGGTAGGATTTATTTCTGTAGCTGCAAGCTTTTTTACTTTTGGTATATCGCTTGATACTCTAAATAACTTAATTACACCGTTAATTTGGGTTGCGGATATTGTACGGAAATTATTTTTCAAAATTTTGTTATATATAGTTATGGTTCTTGGCCCTGTACTGGAATTAGTTATAAATTTTCTTAGAGGATTACTTAAACCATCAGATGAAGGTCTAACTGGGCAAAATATGATTGAAGGTGCTAGGGAAGGGTTAAGTGATTTATCAACATCATATCTTCCACCAAACTTGAACTGGTTATTTCGGATTATAATTTTTGCTATAGTGTTTTTAATTTTGATCTATGTAATCAAGAAATTTAACTCTTCTCGTAATCAAGAAACCGGGTATGAAGAAATACGGGAATCAATATATGACCCTACAGATTTGAAAAATGATTTTTTAAATTTTATTCAATCTATTACTAACAAATTTCGGAAAGATAAATCGATTGAGGTATCTATTTATGATGGTAGTAGCTATGTTTTGAAGATTCGTGAAATTTATTATTTATTTTTGAAAGAATTCCATCAAAAAATTCCTTTTCGAAAAAACTATTCACCTGAAGAGTACAGAAAAGAGGTAGTAGAGAATAGCAATGATTATCAGGAAGAACTTCGGACATTAACCAAAGTTTATGAAATTGCACGTTATTCTACTAAAGGAGATGAAGAAAGTTTTATCAAAATAGAGGAAGCATATAAACAAATTAGTGATTTACATCGACTTCGATGAAAGAAGAATGAAAAAATGATCTCGAAAATGGAGATCATTTTTATTTGCTTAAATATAGAGATAATTTGAGTTAATAGCCTTTAAACTATTTGTACGATGTTTAAAAGAAAATTTTGAGCAATAATAAAACTTGTATAAGCCAGATTTTGGTGATACAATATCAGAGGTTATAATTGTATTATAGTAAAAAGATATTTATTTAAAACGGTAAAACATTGAAGGAGAATTTTATGTCTTTGCGCAAAAAAACATTTATTATTCTTGTATTAACGATTACGTTATTATTTGTATCTCTCTTTATATATTCGAAAGTAATTCTTTTGAAAAGTTTTGTTATATTAGAAGAGGAAAGTATTCAGCATAATGTCAAGCGAGTTATAAAAGCTTTAGAAAGAGATATACATTTTTTGGATACTACTGCTATTGATTACGCTTTTTGGGATGATACTTATACTTTTGTCCAAGATCGAAATGATGATTATTTGCAATCATATAAAAATGATTTTGCTTTTCTTCAGATGAATATAAATTTTGTTGTTTTGACAAATTCATTTGATCAGATAATTTTTGAAAAAGGGTATAACTTGGATAATCAAGATGAATCTCAGATTTTCAAGAGTATTCGAAAATATATTGATGAAAATAATCATTTATTGCGCTATTCAAATCCGCTAAGTGGTGTTAAAGGAATAGTTATGCTTCCTGAAGGACCTATGTTAGTTTCATCTCGTCCAATTCTGACGAGTGAACTAGAAGGGCCGGTTTCTGGTAGTCTTATCTTGGCCCGTTTGTTAGACGGGGAAGAAATTAGAAGGCTATCAGAAGAAACGCAAGTATCATTTACTCTTAATTCTTGGGCTGACCCAAAATTAACAGAAGAAGATCTAAAAGCACGTTCAGCGCTTTCCGTAACAGGTGATATATATATACAAGGATATGATGATAAGTCTGTAAACGGATATACGATGTTGGAAGATATTTATGGTAAGCCTATTTTACTTCTCAAGGTGAATATGCCTAGAGTTATTTATCAAAAAGGTCATTTTAGTATACATACATTTGTCATCATTTTAGCTGTAAGTAGTTCTATTATTGTGGCAGTAAGTTTAATTATTTTAGAAAGAATTGTACTAGCTAGAATAAAAAATTTAAGTGAACTTGTTAACGATATTGGTGACAGTGGTGATTTAAATGCAAGAATACCTGTAAAAGGGAATGATGAATTGTCATCGTTGGCGGGTTTTATCAATGAGATGATAGAAGCATTGTTTCATTTTCAGGTTAATGAAGAGAGATACCTAAAATTAGTGAATGAATTGAAGACGGCTCATCAACAAGTTACAGATATTATTGACTTTTTACCCGATGCTACATTTGTGATTGATACCACAGGAAAGGTGATTGCGTGGAATAAATCTATTGAGGAGATGACAGGAGTTAGGAAAGAAGAAATTATTGGAAAAGGTAATCATGAATATGACATACCATTTTACGGTTATCACCGTTCACAGTTGGTTGATTCAATAATTACAAATAATCAAGAAACAGAAAAAAAATATCAATCCATAAAGAGAATTGGAAATCAAGTTAGTGGTGAGTTTTTTGCACCATTTCTTAATGATGGTAGAGGAGCCAATCTTTGGTGTGCTGCTTCACCTCTTTATGATTCTGAGGGGAATTTAATAGGGGCAATCGAATCTATACGAGATATAACTGATAGAAAGAAGGCTGAAGAACAGCAAAAATATCTTAGTTTACATGATCCAGTTACTGGACTTTACAATCGCACATATTTTGAAAACGAGATGTTAAATTATGAGAACGAAGATGGAAAATCTCTAGGCATTATTCTTTGTGATGTGGATGGATTAAAAGTTATTAATGACAGTATGGGCCATCAAATTGGAGATAAGTTACTTAAAACAGTAGCGGAGGTTCTTAAGAAATCTTTATCTGTAGGTGGGGTTGTTGTTCGAATTGGTGGAGACGAGTTTGCAATTTTATTTTCAAAAACAGACCAAAATAGTATTGAAAAAGTATGCCATCAAATTAAAGAAACAATTAAAAAATATAATGAAATAAATCCTCAAGTTCCCTTAAGTTTATCACTAGGATATGCCATTGGGTATGATCAATCTGTAAGTATAAGTGGGCTCTTTAAAGAAGCAGATGATAACATGTATCGGGATAAATTATATCATATTAAAAGCAAACAGAGTGCAATCGTTCAAACTTTGATGAAAGCTTTAGAGGTTAGAGATTATATTACCGAAGGACATGCAGATCGTTTGGAAGCTTTATTAGCTGAAGTCGGACGAGCTATCGGTTTATCTGAGCAAAAAATAACTGATTTACGTTTACTTGGTCAGTTTCATGATCTAGGTAAGGTAGGAATTCCAGATCGGATTCTTTTTAAAGAAGGGCCGCTGACTTCTGAGGAATATTCTGAAATGAAGCGTCACTCTGAAATCGGTTATCGTATCGCTCGTTCTGCTCCAGAATTGATACCAATTTCTGAATTAATTCTTAAACATCATGAGTGGTGGAATGGTAAAGGTTACCCCCTTGGTCTGAAAGGTGAAGAGATTCCTTTAGAGTGCAGACTTTTAGCTATTGCTGATGCTTACGATGCCATGGTAAATGATCGTCCGTATCGAAAAGCTATGTCCCACGAACAAGCAATAGCTGAGCTGAGAGAATATGCTGGTGAGCAATTTGATCCAAATATTGTCGAAGAGTTTATAAAAATATTAGAAGAAAAATAAATTAGATGTAAATAACCGGAAGAAGAGGCTTAGCCTCTTCTTTTTATATGGATAAAATGTATTTTTGAATATATAATGGTTTGTGGAGAAAGCGAAGATGGATTATAGATATTAAATTATTTTTTGTAAGTCAAAAGTACTATTTTCAAAAAAAAATCCAAAATAAAAGGGAAAAATTTCTTTATGGAGAATTATACTATTAGAAAGGTCGATTGGAGGGGAATTGCGGTGAAAGGTAAGATTCGCATTGGGCCACAATTGTTGGAAGAAGGAACGAAGTTGGCGCGTGATGTTGAAGTAGACGGACTCTTACTTCTTGCTAGAGGAACCAGATTAACAAAGAAATTAATCTTTCAATTGGTGCAAAAAAATGTCCCCTATGTTTGGATTTGGCCACATGTCCAAACAGAAAATCTAGAAATTTACCAAAAAAATTATGAACATTTTAATAACCTATTAATGTCAGCAAAAAATAATATTCCTATTCAATTGAAAGAAGTAGATGATATTTTAGAAAATTTCTCCAGCGTTAGATCTCCACGTGAACTCATTAAGTATGTTCATGGGATTCGCAAGGCAGATCACTATACTTATCAACATTCTTTAAACGTCTGCTATCTCTCTATGTTATTGGGAAGATGGAGTAATTTTTCGGAAATAACTCAACTAGCCCAAGCAGCATTATTTCATGACTTAGGTAAGGTAATGATTGACAATCAAGTACTTAACAAGCCTGGTTCTTTAACAGAAGAAGAATGGGAACAGATGAAGTGCCATCCTGATTTTGGATACACTATTTTGTTAAAAAATTCAGAGATTCCAAAAGATGTTTTAAAGGGAGTTCGTCATCATCATGAGAGGATGAATGGGAAAGGATATCCTCAGGGATTAAGGGAAAATGAGGTACCAGAAATAGCTAGAATTATAGCGATTGCTGATGTTTTTGATGCTTTAACATCAAATCGAGTATATCGGGGTAAAAGAGATGTTTTTGAGGTTTTACAATATATGCACGATTGTTATAGTGATTTTGATCTTAAGTATCTTAGAATTTTTACTTTAAATATGTTAGATAATTTATTAGGGGAAAGGGTACTTTTGACTGATGATCAGGTGGGTACCATTGTATTTAATAATTCTCTTTCTCCTTTTAAACCATTGATCCAAACAGATAAAGATTTTATTGACCTATCTCAAAAATCTAATTTAAAGATTGTTCGTATACTTTGATCACCCAAATAAATTTAGAGTGAGTCAGTTTTCTGGCTCTTTTTTGTTAAAAAAAAAGGGAGGGAAAATGGTATGCATTCTAAATGTTTATCTAGTATAATCAATTCTATTGAAATATTGCGTGAACAGATGGAAAAGGCATATCTTAAAGAAAATTTTAACGAAGCCCTTCGCATCAGTCAAAAAATTGACAAATTGATATATATGGTTTTAGAAGAACAGAAAAAATTAAGTTAAAGTCGAAATAATAACGTAGTTATTATTTCTTAAGTTTAACGACTTCAGAAGGAGATTTTGCCCCTTCAAGAAGTGGTCTCCCTCTGAAATTTTGAAATTATTGTAAGACTTCTATACGCACCTACAGAGGAGAGGAACATCTCCTTCTGAAATATCGTTAAATGGGAGTGACAAATATGGTCGGATTTAAATTTATACATACAGCAGATTTACATCTAGATTTTCCATTTCAAGGGATTGGCCAGATAGATGAAAAGATACAAAAACGATTGATTACCTCTGGTTATCGAGTTTTAGAGAATCTGGTTAATCTTTGTATTCGTGAAGATGTAGATTTTCTTTTAATTGCTGGTGATCTTTATGATGGAGCAAATTTGAGTTTAAAGGCACAATTGCGGTATCGTGAAGCTTTTCAGCGTCTTTATAACCATCAAATTCAGGTCTTTGTTGTACACGGAAACCATGACCATTGTGGAGGTTGGCGGGCTGATTTAGTCTGGCCTGAAGGGGTTCATTTTTTCTCCTCTAGCGAGGTAGAAAGTTGCCCAGTGATTAAGGATGGCCAGGAAGTGGCAAGAGTTTACGGAATTAGCTATCCTACACAAGCTGTTCATGAAAATTATCTACCGAGATTTAAAATTCAGAAGGAATCTCCTTATCACATCGGTTTATTACACACAAATGTTGGTGGAAGTAGTGGTTATGCTAATTATGCTCCTTGTTCTTTAGATGAATTGGTCTCCTCTGGCTTTGATTACTGGGCTTTAGGACATGTTCATAGTTATCAAGTACTTCATCATTCAAACCCTGTTGTGATTTATCCTGGCACCCCTCAAGGGAGACATCCGGGTGAGACAGGGCCAAAAGGTTGCTGTTTGGTGGAAGTTGATTCTTTTGGAGAAACTCATCATCAGTGGATTGAACTGGATGATGTAAGGTGGGCTAATCTTCAGGTGAATATAGGAGGATTGGCTAGTCTTGATGATCTGTTCATAGAGATTCAAAATTCTTTGACAGATTTAAAAGATAGATTGGTTGACCGTTCTGGTTTGGTTCGCCTAAAATTAACGGGGCGTGGGCTAGTACATGATATGTTGAATCAGCCAGGAGTAGAACAGGATATTTTAGAAATGTTTCGCTTTGAAGAGGTGGGAACTTCATCCTGGCTTTGGATCGAATCTGTTCAAATCGAAACTGCATTTGAGTTGAATTTAGATGAGATACGCAAAGAAGAGAGTCTAAGAGGAGATTTCTTAAAATTAACTCAAAAAGCACGAAACCTAGAGGGACAGAATGAAATAATAAATGATTTGCGTACTGCAATTTCGCCTGTTATAAATGATCGTCGTTTTAAAAAAATTTTATCTAAACTTGATGAAGATACCTGGCAGAGATTGATAGATGTAAGTGAAGAATTGGGAATAGATTTATTGGGATCTAAGGGGGAGTAATGATGTGGATTAAAAAGGTATTGATTCGAGGTTTTGGACATTATTATAATTTAGAGATTGACGAAATTTCTCCTGGTCTTACTTTAATTGAAGGATTAAATGAAGCAGGGAAGACAACTTTTATGTCATTTATCCGGGCAATCTTTTTTGGTTTTTCTGACCGTAGAACCAATCAGTTGCGGTATGAACCCTTAGAAGGTGGAGAACATGGTGGTGCTATTACTATCGGGACTGAGGAGGGAAAATCCTATTTAATTGATCGAAGACCAGGGTCTTCAAGAGGTGATGTGACCGTTTATAATTCGGAAGGAGATAGATATGGTGACTCTGAAATAAAACATCTCTTCAAAGGTCTTACAGAGCCAGTCTTCCAACAAATTTTTTGCTTTGGTTTGAGTGAGTTACAACGGTTGGAAAGTCTTGAAAATGAGGAGATCAGTGGATTAATCTATAGTGCTGGTATGGGGATTCATACTCGGTCTTTTGCTCAAATTCAAAAAGAGTTGAATGAAAAACAGGGCCAACTTTTTCGCCCTACAGCAAGAAAACCTGAGATCAATCGTTTATTAAAAGAATTGAGTGAAACAGAGGAGAAGATCAAGAGCTTAAAAGAGATTCCTATAGAGTATAATCATTTGAAAGAGACAACGGCCAAGTTGAATGACAGGTTTGGAGAATTAGATGAGATTTTAGAAAAATTAGAAGAAGAAGAGAGTTGGTTGATCCGTCTTCAACATGCGAGTGACCCCTTTCATCGATTGAAAAGATTAGAAATTGAATTAAGGGAACTTCCTGCAATGAATTCTTTTCCTGAGAATGGAATTCATCGTTTGGATAGTCTAAAGGAAAAAATTCATCTACTTCAAAGCAATTGGAAGCGAAAAGAGTTGGAGATTCAGGGAGTAGAGGAGGAGTTAAAAAATTTAGAGAAGCAAATTTCTCTTAAAAATATAACGGCACTTTTAGAGATTGTTTCAGTGATTCAGGAATTATTAGAAGAGCGTCGACTTTTTCAAGAATGGAAAAAAGATTTAGCATCTGTTAAGTTAAAATTAGCACAACGAGAAGTAGAAGTGGCTGAGTTTTTAAAAGATTTGGGGATAGATTGGACAAAAGAAAGAGTTATTAATTATAGTTTAAGTTTAAGTAAACGTGAAAAAGTTCGGAATTTTATATATCAAAATAATCATTTGAATACTGCTATACAACAGCTTGAAGTCGAGGAGAAGCAGTTAGCTCAACTTAAAAAAGAACGTGAGTTGGAGCTTGTTAAAAAGGAAGACAAATTGGAAACAGCAAAACGAAATGGTCTAAAAATGAAAGATCAGGCTGGCTTAAGTGGCCGTATTTTGGCTCTTGGATCTGCCATTATGATATTGATGTTAATCTTGAGTGGCTGGTTGTTTAAGAAAGGGGATTGGCTAGTTGGTGGAATTTTGATGGGTATAGGGTTGATTCCAGGTTTAGGAAGTCTATATCTGCGTAAATTTTTAAAATTGCAGGAAAAGGAAGTTAAAGATCAAGATAAAGCTAAATTGATGAAACTCACAACAGAGTTTGAAGTGATAAAACAAGGAGTTGGTCAGATTCAGGGAGAACTTCAAGGGATTTTACGTCAAAAAGAGAGTACTATCAAATCAAGGGTAGAACTATTAAAAGAATGGCAGAGAATTTTAATTCAAGATCAACTTTCCTTTGAGATGAAACCAGAAGATCTGTTGGAACTTTTTAAGCTTTTAGAGAGAGGAAAAGATATATTTCATCGTTTTGATGAGATGAAGGATAATCAGGATTATCTTCAGAAAAAAATTGATATCTATTTAGAGAAAGTCAATAAAATTTTGACTTATCTTAATAAACCTCAAGTTGGGCTTGAAGAAGTAAGTGGAATTGTATTACATCTTCAGGAAGAATTACAGATTGGAAAAGATCTGTTAATTCAAAAGAAACAATTAGAAGAAAAACTTAAAGAACTGAAACTAGATTTTACAGAGATTGATTTTCAGTATAAGACTGAGAAAGAAGACTGGACGAGACTTCTTCAAGCTGGGAGAGTTGATATAGAGGAAGAATTTCGTCAAAAATGGAAAATGTATCAAAAAAGAGAGAAACTTTTAAAAGCCAAAATAGAATGGGAATCGGCTTTTCAGATGGTTGCGAGTACAAAAAGTGCTGAGATGACAGATGTTTTAGAAAAATTAGGTTCTAGAGATTTGCAGGAAAAATTAATAAAAGTTCAGAATGAGTGTCAGAGTATAAAAGCTGAATTGGCTGAGGTTCAAAATCAACTAGGTCAGTTAAAAGCTAGATTAGACCAGATTGAACAAACTGAGGAGATCTTATTTCTTCAACAAATAAGGGAGAGTTTGATCACTCAGATAGATAAGAAATCTAAAATATGGATGACTTATGCCTTATGCCAGCGTTTTTTGGAATTGGCAAAAGAACGTTATGAACAGGAAAGACAACCTGGAGTTTTAAAAGAAGCATCTACTTTTTTTTCCATGCTTACCGCTGGTCGGTTTAAAAAGGTAATGCGACCATTTGAAGAGAATAGATTAGAGGTAGAAAGAGCAGATGGTTCTAGATTGGGTACCCATCTTTTGAGTCGAGGAACTGGGGAACAACTATATCTTGCTATGCGTTTTGCTTTGGCGAAGGAGTATGGAAAAAGAACTATGACTTTTCCTCTAATTATGGATGATATTTTGGTAAATTTTGATTCTCAAAGAACGGAAAGTGCTTTAGAGTTGATGGCTGAATTAGCAAAAGATCAACAAATTTTGTTTTTTACCTGTCATTCACATCTTGCTCCCATGTTAAAAGATAAAAAAATTTCGTTTTCTCATTTAAAATTGGAGAAATCGGGAATAAAGCGGATTTAATTGAAGGAATAATGAGCATAAATTATATAGTGATAGAAAGAGCGGGTTAAAAGCTAAATATGGTGCCTGAAGAGTTTGAAAGTATAATTTCACATCCTATATAATAAAGGTAAGACTATTTTAAAGGAGGAGTTTTAAGAATGTCAGACTCAAGTGACTCTGGCCCGGAGTTGAGCGATTGGGATCATAGTGAACTTATTTGGGATCGAAAAGCGTTTTATGTGTATAAAATACCGATTTTTAACACTATTTTCAGTGGTAAAGCTCAAAAAAAGTTAGAACAAGAAATAGAGAAAATTTTTGATGTGGTGTGTGGTAAAGGTTATCAAATTCCTTCTAATCCGATGGTTTTGATAAAGAAAGGACTCTTATTTACTAAAATTTTGCTTGAGATACATGGTATTGTTACACCAGGTAATAATATAAAAGTCTATAACGATGTTCCTGTATATACATCTATCACAACAATAACGATAAAAAACTTAAATAAAAGTACTCGTGAATTTTCTAGAAAACTTCAAGAACAGGGTAAGAAGTATTCTGAGATATATTTCTGTAACCCAGATTATACTAAGACTAGTTTAAAAACAGTTTTACTTGCATTAGAAGGATAGAGGGATCAATGATCCCTCTATTTTTATACTTTAGGCTCGTGACAATTATTTTTGGGTAAATCACTCCTTGGACGTGGAAGAGATTGTTTAGGATCAGCCAACGCTTCATTCATGTAGTGGGAGTCAATATGCTCAATGACACCAGCAGTCTCCATGTCATGAAGTTTTTTCATTTTAATCATACCTTCTATAGATCTGTACCGATTTCTTCGAGTTGCTCGATTTCCTATAAGATCTCTGTTCAGTTTTCTACTTGTCCGCATTCATTCACCTCCTTTGCGTTTAGTCTGTTTCACAATAGATAAACTATACTGGAGGAAATTACTTAAGTAAAAGAATAAAAAATTGCCCTCAAGGGGCAATTTTTTTTATTCATTATGTTCTTCAAAGACATCTTTACCCATTCCACATTCTGGGCAGACCCAATTATCGGGTAAATCTTCAAAAGTTGTACCTGGTTTAATACCGTTTTCTGGATTACCTTTTTCAGGGTTATAGATATAACTACAAATCGTACAGGTATACTTTTCCATAGAAATACCACTTCCTTTTTAAAGTTATTTTTGCAAGGCCTCAACAACTTTACGCGCAAAAGCACGACATTCTTCCGTTTGCTCTTTTGACGGAATGAATTTAACTCTTACACCAGGTTCAATAGCCATAAGCAGAGGTATAACCAATGAAAACGTGACCTTCAGGATGAATATCTAGATGACCATTAAAAATCTTTTCACCTTCACTGTAATGACATTCAAAGGAATCACAGGAGAAGAGTGCTTTTTCTGATCTTAAATAAGAATACATAGAATCAGGCTCAGTATGATTTAAAATGATGTAATAAATCTCTTCGGGATCTATTAGTTATTTATTTCCATAATAATGGGTAAAATGATTGGTTTACGTTTAGTTTTTTGATAAAAGTAGTTGTCGATAGAATCGGTGACTACTTTTTTTATTGTTGACCAATCAGTTACGTTATTACTTTCTAATTCTTTTAAAGCTTCACGAGCAAGATGTTCTGCTTTCACAATTAGTTCTTTTGATTCTTTCACAAAGACAAATCCTCTGGAGAGAATAGATGGCCCGGCTACTACCTTACCTGTTTTCCCGTTAATTGTTAAAGAGACAATAACAATTCCGTTTTGAGATAACATTCTTCGATCTCTTAAGACGATATCGCCAACATCTCCTACTCCTAGGCCATCAATCATTACTTCTCCAGAGGGTACTTTACCATTTATCCAGCAGCGGTCAGAGGTGAGATTGACACGAACGCCATTATCAGTAATAAAAATATTTTTCTCATCTATCCCTACTTGCTTTGCTAATTTACTTTGATGATAAAGATGACGATATTCACCGTGAACAGGGATAAGAAATTGGGGTCTGATTAAGTTTAACATGAGTTTAATCTCTTCCTGACAGGCATGACCAGAAGCATGAGCATCAATCATTCCATCATAAAGTACTTCAGCACCTTGTTTGTAAAGTTGGTTTATAGTCTGTCCGATGGACCGTTCATTACCTGGAATTGGCATGGAAGAAAGAATAACAGTATCTCCTGGCATAATGGAGATTTGGCGATGATCTCCTCTAGCAATTCGTGTCAGAGCTGCCATAGGTTCACCTTGGCTACCAGTCATAAGCAAAACAACTTGATTTGGCAGTAAACTATTGATCTTTCTTAGATCAATTAGGGTTTCATCAGGGATATTTAGCTTGCCCAATTGAGAAGCAATTTCGATGACATTAACCATACTACGACCAGTAATGGCTACTTTGCGACCTGTCTTCCAAGCGGCTTGAAAAATATGTTGAATTCTATCGATGTTAGTTGAAAATGTTGAGATAATGATTCTGCTATTAATAAGCTTAAAAGACTCCTCAATTGCATGACATACAACTCGTTCAGAAAGGGTTGTTCCTTCCCTTTCTGAATTAGTACTGTCTGAGAGAAGAACTAAAACACCTTTAGAGCCGATTTCTCCTAAACGTTGTAGATCAGCAGGTTTTCCACTTACAGGAGTGTGGTCAAATTTATAATCACCAGTATAAACAATAGTTCCAACTTTTGTTCGAATAGCCATAACAACAGAATCTGGAATACTGTGATTGATATGAATAAATTCAATTTCAAAATTACCAATTTGAGTTTTTTCACCAGCGTTCAATTCTTGTAATTGTGCATCTTCGAGTAGTCCAAATTCTTTGAGTTTAAGTTTAATTAATCCAAGAGTTAGACAAGTGCCGTAAATTGGGATATTTATCTGACGTAAAACATATGGGATAGCACCGATATGATCTTCGTGACCATGAGAAATAATAATTGCCTTAATTTTATCTTTCTTTTCAAGAAGATATCTTATATCTGGGATTATTAGATCAACACCATAGTGTTCTTCTTCTGGGAACATAATTCCAGAGTCTAGAATAATAATATGATCATCATCTTCAATGACGATCATATTATTTCCAATTTCTCCTCGTCCTCCAAGAGGTATTATTGATATTTGTGGTTCCTTAGAAATGGACATTCTACTCCCTCCAATCATTTTAACTATTTTTAGTATAAACAAAAATGTTAAATCTTACTCGTTGATTAAAACTTTCGAGTTCGGTGTAGAGTCGCGTTTAATGGCATATCATATATAGAAAAAAAGCTCCTTAAAAAAGTCAGCTCTGCATAGTTTTATATTTCAAAGAAAGTTTAGTTTAGTGCTAATACATTCTGTTATAAGTTAATTTTGATAAGTCGAGCTGACTTAGGTATCGCTTTTTTTATATATGATATGCCATTAAACGAGGCTTTGCATTTGAACTGTGAAAGTTTATACTAGTCAACGGATCTTTGTTAAGGAAGTTATAAACAACTATATTATTATATGAAATTATAAAATAATATATTCAGAAGGTGAGCGAGTAGATTAATTAACTTCTAGTTAAACATAAACATTTATTGATTTTATTGACAATAAATACTTATCCAGTTATAATAAAATGGGAAAGGGAGGTGTGTACTTATGGTTAGTATTTTTTCTGGGGAAAGATTATTTAAACTGAGAAAGAAAAAAAAGTTATCTCTTGAAGAAGTAGCAGCTGGAGTAGGAGTTACAAGTAGTCATATTTCACAAATGGAGAATGGTAAAAGACAACCCTCATTTGGTCTACTTTCAGCTTTATCTAACTTTTTTGATATTGATCCTATTTTTTTCATAGATACTAAAGGTAAATATTATGGCCATGGTTGTAAACTTCGTGCTTATCGTGAGAAACAGGGGATTGATTTAAGTGATATTGCTAAACAAGTCGATATGGATGAAAAAGTTCTTATGTGTGTGGAAGAAGGAGAGTCTAGGCTTGAGGAAGACCAGTTAGAACAGATGGGTAGAGTAGTAGGAGTAGATCTTATTGATTTTGAAGATTCAATTATGTATTGTCTTAATGCAATACGGGAGATTTGTATGATTGCACTTAATATGCCGGAAGAAGAAGCAGAAGAGATAATTAATTTAATACGGACAAAGATTTAGATAAAATAAAGTAAGTCTCTACTTTGTAATAAGTAGAGACTTACTTTATTTTATCTACCTACACCAATGCCTTCCCTAAGAATCAAAATGAAATTTTCCACTTCTTTTTGTAAGTTAGCTTCTGAGATTGGGAATTTTTCAAAACGATCAATATAAGTAATATTATACTTTTTCATATGACAAATATAGATGTAATTCTTTTTTACGGAGTTCATAATGTTAGGAACAAATATTAACTTTTGGCTTTTAATCCTTGGAATAATTTTCATAAAAAGAATCCTCGGGAAGGTATTTTTCTGAGGATTCTTTTTATGAAAATTAAATTATGTAGTAAATTTTTCACCGAATCTTTTCACCAAAAGTGATAAGATAATTGCAAAAAAGATATGAGCGATAAAAAACGCTGCTATTGATGCTGGCTCATCTCTTGTATAAAATCCAATTGTCAATAAACTCATAACAGTGCCAGCTCCTACTAACCATTCTCCTAAAATTACTAGAATTGCTTTAGTAGTAAACCAATTCCACTCAGTTATATAAAGGGTAATAATATATACAATTGAATAAATACCGCCAACTATCATACTCCATATAAACCCTAAGGTTCTGGTGATGATATCAATATTTTCAGGTACGACTTTAAGAAAAATTTCTGCTGTTAATTCTGGCATATTAATATTATCACCTGGTAGAAAGTAATTAATAGTGTATAAAAATAAATTGGCTGCAATAGCGGCAATACTTCCTGAAAACATGGACAAGAGTAAAGGATCTTTTATTTTCATATTGAACACTCCTAAGTTTTTTATTAATGTCATGATTAGCCCACAAAAAGTAGTCACACAAGAGCTTGCATACCATATAAAGTACTGAATTGGCGAGGTCAGTACTTTATATGGTATGCAAGTGCGACTAAAATACTTTTTGTGGTCGAATCATGTTATAGAAATAGTTTTTCTTTTAAGTTGTATTTTTATTCTGCATAAGATTGTTCCTTATCATATCCTCACTATTTTCCCCAAAATAATTTATCTTTGAAGGAAATTCGACCAATAAACGAGAAGTATATTTCAAGCCCTAAATGTAGAGGTAAGAGTAGTAATAAAGGAGTGTAGATATGATAAAACGTAAAATTTTATATAATGTATTATTTGTTTTTGTTATAATTATGGTCTTAGGAGGAATAGTCTCTCGGCAGGCTTTAGCTCTAGATAAAATGACTATGCAAATTTTGGATAAGAGGTTCGACGATGTACCATTTGTATTAGAAAATGATGAGATTCTTGCTCCCGCAAGGAGTGTGGTGGAAGGTTTTGATGGAGAGATAGAATGGTTTGGATTACTTAAAGTTCTTAATTTTAAATTTGATCGCGAATATCAGATTAGGATGCAGATAAATAACCCAATAGTTTCAATTAATCCAGGTAAACAGGATACTATCAGCGGAATATATGATGAAAGATTATCGGTTGTACCCCAGATTATTGAAGGACAAACGATGATTCCGCTGAATTTTTTCGCTCAACATTTTGGTTTATTATTAAAATGGGATGATGAAAAGAAGATAGCTAAAGTTTATAAGCCATCTAATTGGGTGCGGGATTTGAGTTATGAAGAAAGCTTAACAGGTGAAACTTTAGTGATCACCTCGACCAAGAAGATTCCATTTACTTCGCATGTATTAAGTGCACCAGATCGTTTAGTGATTGATTTAGAAGAATCCGCTTTAGCTGCAAAGGTAACTAGTTTATTGGAAGAAACTTATGCCTTTAAAAGTGTTAAGATTGCTCAGCATGATACGGAGACTGTTCGAATTGTCATGGAGTTTAATAATTTAGTAAAATATGATATATCTGAAGAGATGGGTTCTGAAGGATTTATATTGAAAGTTGCTTTTGCTCCAGGGATTAGAGAGGTTGAATTAAAAAAACAAGGGATATCCATTAAATCAACTGGAGAAATTCGAGATTATAAGATACTAGAATTAACTAATCCTCATCGTCTAGTAATTGATCTTATGGATCAGACGTTACAACTTTCCGAGAAAACTATATCTATTACTCATAGTTTAATAAAAAAAGTTCGTGCAAGTCAAATGTCCTGGGAACCTCAAGTTGCTCGATTAGTTCTGGATCTTTCTGATAAAATTGAGTACAACATTCTTCGTGGTGAAACTGCTAAAGAAATAATAGTAAAAGTAAAAGAATCTGGAAATACAGAGGATTTTCCAGAAGAAAAACCATTTCAGACGCCTGATGAACTAGATGATACTAAGAAAAATACTGAAGATGGTATTGATATAGTTTTGTTAGATGTTGGCGAAGAGTATAGTGATAATGAACTGGTGAGTATTGGTATTATGGAAGGTGTAAATCAACGAATAGTGATTAAAACCAGTACCCCTATAACCTATAATGCCTGGTATTTACCAAATCCAGATCGGTTGATAGTTGATCTTTTTGGAGCGATTTCTAAACTTCAGACTGACCAAATTCTTAGTGAAAAAGGGATTATCAAAAATATTAGAATGCATCAGTATCCTGATAAGGTAAGGATAGTTTTTGATTTAACACAATATGTAAGTCATCAAGTTATATCTGAAAAGAGATCACAGAAAATTGAGGTTGGTTTAGGGCAGAACCCGCTTTTTGGGAAGTTGATTGTTCTTGATCCTGGACATGGTGGTATTGATCCGGGTGCAGTTTCTGCTAACGGAAAATTTGAGAAAGATATTACATTAGATATAGGAATGAAAACAAAAGAGTTATTGAAAAGCATGGGTGCTACTGTGATCATGACTCGGGATAAAGATGTTTATCCAACTCTGGGTGAACGGGTTGATTTAGCTAATCAGTTAAATGCAGAGATTTTTATTAGTATTCATTGTAATTCTTTTGTGGGGGATGAGCCTGGTGGAACAGAAACATTCATTTCTGCTAGCCGTCAGGGGGGATCTAGTCAACTAGCTCAAGCTATTCAGATTCAATTAATTAATCAGATTCAACTTTATGATCGTGGTGTTAAATCATCTAATTTTTATGTTCTAAATCATACAACAATGCCGGCAGCACTGGTTGAAGTAGCTTTTCTCTCCAAAAAAGAAGAGGAAGCTCTTTTAGTAGATGAAGATTTTCGTCAAAAGGCTGCACAGGGTATCTATGAGGGGATTTTAGACTATTTTATCCAAATTTTCGAAAGTGGTGAAGACCAGTGATGAAGAAATTTATTTCTCTCGTTCTAGTTGTTATCATAGCTGTAGGGATTTATTATGTATGGTGGACTTTTTTGGCAGGGGGAAATGTTAAATTATATTTTGCTGTAGAAGATGGAGCTGGTTTACGTGCAGAATCTCGAAAGGTCATGGGAGATTTAAAAGAGGGAGCCTTAGAAGAATTAATAAAAGGGCCAGCTAATTCAAAATTATCTACAACCATTCCGAATGAGGTTAGAGTTTTAAATATAAAAGTTACTGATGAATTATGTGTTGTAAATTTTAATGAAAAATTGGTAACAAATCACTGGGGAGGGAGTACTGGCGAAATATTAACAGTCTATTCAATTGTCAATACCTTATGTCAGTTTCGTGATATCGAACGAGTACAGATTCTGGTGGAGGGTAAGAAAATAGAAACCCTTGCTGGTCATCTAATTTTAAATGAAAGCTTAGAATTTAATGAAAGAGTACTCAAATAATCTTTTGTATTGAAAGGATGAATTCAATTGTTGCAGATTTTATTTGGTGCAGTGTTAATTTTTGTAGCTAGAACAGTGGATGTTTCAATGGGTACAATTCGTACGATCTTTACGATTCGAGGAAAATGGAAACAGGCTGCATTTATTGGTTTTTTTGAAGTGATTATATATGTTTCGGCTTTGGGAATGATTGTTCAGAATCTTAATAAGCCGATTAATCTGATTGCATACGGCTTGGGTTTTGCTTGTGGAATAATGGTAGGAAGTAAGATTGAAGAAAGGTTAGCTTTAGGATATATAACTGTTCAGGTCGTTTTAAAAGATGATTCTGTAGAATTGACTAATTTGCTTAGAGAAGAGGGTTATGGGGTAACTACCTTTGATGCAGAGGGCTTGATCGGTCCAAAAAAAGTTTTAAATATTTTTGTTTTACGCAAAAATTTGAATCAGATTATTAATGTAATTCATGATTTTCAAAGGGATGCTTTTATTACAGTGATGGATGCACGCTCCACAATGGGCGGCTATATCAAGATGACTAAGAAAAAGTAAAAATATGGCATTCCAACTTTGACTCGAAAACAGGCGATTTTTTGCCTGTTTTTTTGTGTGCAATATCTATATTTGCAAAATAGAAAATGCTAAATTATAGATTTTTTTATTCCAAAAGAGGACTATTAATCTTTTTAGAGGAATATATAATATATAGAATTTTATAAAAAAGAGGTGTGTATTGTGGAAAAAATTATTGTATTTATTGAGTGTCCAAAATATGGCGGACCACATTGCGGATATCAATATTGTACTCGAACAAATATCCCAGCAGTTTGTCCGTAATTTAAGTGTTTAGTATTATCTAGGATCAAGAGAAAGCCCACCAGTTTAAGTACTATCTGGTGGGCTTTCTTTATCAGAATTAGATTAATATTGAGCTTACCATTGTCCATATTTATCGAGAGCATATTTAATCGTTCCTTTTGCATATCGACAAGCGCGGATTAACATTGTTTTTGTATTTGCTACAAGGGTTGAGTTTCCAGTTCCAGCAGTTGTAGGATAACCTGAAGATATGTAATTATCCCAAACTGTTTCACCTAAAGTACTAGTCCAATAACTGCAATTATACGCTGCATTACGAACGGCTTGCTTTAGATCGGTAACTGCATAATAATAGCCATCATTAGCTACTGCGCTACTAAAATTATGCCCACTATTCCAGTTATTATCAACCCATTCTTCAAAATCAAAATGATGAGTCAACATATCAAGTGTTGGATCACTTGTATGAAGAATAATGCATGCGTCTTCGATGAAATGGATAGCATATCCTAGATACCAATCTCCATTAAATTGATCTCCGAGTTCATAGTAATATTTTGCTGATTTGTTATTAAAGCCTTCAGGACTCTCAATTTCTCCACTTTCCTGGTCAATATTATCATGAAAATCGTCGTCGGCATCGCCCCAGACCCAAAATCCTAATGAGCAATAAAGATAGGCGTGTGACCATTGTTGATTATAACCATTATCAAGTCCAGATTGATATACATCAGGCATATCTGATGCATTAGCGATGGTATTCACTCGGCTAGAAGACAGTCCCCAACTCGAAGCTGCGATGTCTGTAAGATTAACATGAGTTGGTTTTTGCCACATTACTGATATTTCTGCTGATTCATCAGGAATGATAATTTCAGCATCCTCACTGATAAGTTCTGGAAGGTTATTAACCTGTGGGATTGTGTTTTTGACCTCTGTAATCTGAGAACATCCAGCCATAAGCAGAACCAAAATCACCCCTACTAAAAGATAACTTGCAAACTTTTTCATTTCCATCTCCTCCTTAAAATTATTTAAATACAAAAATTAAAAAAGCTTTAACAATATACTTATTCTACAATTAATTGAATTCTCCTTCTTGTTAATAATAAAAAATTAAAAAATTATATAAAATATGGTTTAAAAAAAATTGCAAAACGCTATTTTTTTTTATGAAATTAGCAGGATTTTATAAAATTATGACGAATTATTTCTTATAGAATTGGACTAATGGATTGAACCAATTTGGTATAGGGGGGATTGAATGGAGTTCCGTATTGATCGAAAATGTGGAGTACCTATTTATATTCAGCTTAAAGAGCAAATTAAAATTATGATAAACCGTGGCATCCTCGAGAAAGGAGATAAGATGCCTACCGAACGTGAGTTAGCAGAAAAATTGAGGATTAGTAGAAATAGAGTTAGTGTTGCTTATAAAGAATTGGAAGATGAACAGGTGCTAACTTCACAACAAGGTAAGGGAACTTTTGTAGCAGGAAAGATAGAGGGAATAAAAGAGCCTAGTCGTAAAGATAAACTTTTGAAAATTATAGATCTTGCTTTGGAAGAAGCATTGGAATTGGGATTTTCATTTGATGATTTCTTAACAATTGCTTACGTAAGGGCAAAAGAGAAAGAAGAACTGATGAATCATATAAGGGTTGCTTTTGTTGAATGTAATCGGGAACAATTGTATGCATTGATTAATGAGATTGATTTAGGCCAAAAAGCAACTAGATTCTCTTATTTGATTCAGGAGATAAAAGAAGACCCAGACCGAATGAGACAGGCTTTGGGTGCAGTTGATTTGATTGTTACGACTCGTTTTCATTTTTCTGAATTAAAAAACATCTTGGTTGGTTTGAATACAGAATTAGTAGAGATTGCTTTAGAACCAACCATGTCTACTATAGTTAAACTTGCACGAATTCCAACAGGAGCACCTGTGGGATTAGTGTGTTCTACTGAAAATTTTGCATTAGAAGTGAAAAAAAATCTTTCACGGATTGGTTTGGGTAGTGTGAATGTAAAAGTAAATACTAGTAGTGATAAGGAAGTCATAAAAGACTTTGTCCTGGAATTTGAGTATATAATTGTATCTCCACATAGTTATAATCAAGTGGCATTGTTGACACAAGGAGAGAAGCATTTGATTGAGATTGCTTATACACCAGATCATGGTTCGATTAAGATGTTAAAAATGACAATGTTAGATTTGGAGAAAAAGGAGGCGTAAGGATGGGCATAAAAAGTCCAGTTGGTTTTCTTGATTCTGGGATTGGTGGACTGACCATTAGTAGTGAAGTAATTAGGTTACTTCCAGGTGAAAATATCATCTACTATGGAGATAATGCTCATTTTCCTTATGGACCTAGACTTCAATGGGAAGTTCGTGATTTTGCTCTTAGAATAATAGATTATTTGGTAAATGAATGTGATGCTAAATATATTGTTGTTGCTTGTAATACTGCTTCTGTCGCAGCTATTGATGTAGCCAGTGAAGTATTTTCAGTGCCAATAATCGGTCCAATTACTGAAGGAGCTAAAGAAGCAGTACAATCTTCAAAGAATCAAAAAATTGGACTTATTGCAACAGAAGGTACGGTGAGCAGTCAAGGTTATCAGAATGCAATCTATAAATTGAATCCTGATGCTGAGGTTGTGGCTCATGCTACTCCAAAATTGGTAGACATAGTAGAAAAGGGCCAGTTATCAGATTTAGAGACTGAGGGCATCTTAAGAGAATATTTGACTCCTTTCATTAACACAGGTTGTGATTCACTTATTTTAGGTTGTACTCATTTTCCTTTTTTAATGGAAACGATTAAAAAGGTAATTGAGGGAAAGATGAATGTTATTTTTCCAGGAACTGAGATTGCCGAGCGAATCAAAAGGGATCTAGCAGATACGGGTTTACTTAATCCTGATAAAAAAGGAGATGAAATCTATCTTACCAGTCAATTGAGTAATGTTTCGAAGGATTTTTTAAAGATTGGGCGTGAACGATTGGGAATGAATTTGGATTTTCAGGAATTAAATTTATTTGAATAATTTATAAAGGTGGGATTACCATGGAACAGAAAACACTTATTCTTGGAGTAATTGGCTCAGATGTTCATGCAGTTGGCAACAAGATTTTAGATCACGCATTATCAGAAGCAGGATTTAAGGTAATCAACATTGGAGTGATGGCTTCTCAGAAAGAATTTATTGATGCTGCAGTAGAAACCAATGCAGATGCAATCCTAGTTTCTTCTTTGTATGGGCATGGTGAGTTAGATTGTCGTGGTTTCCCCGAAAAATGTAAAGAGACAGGATTGGATGATGTTTTACTTTATGTAGGTGGTAATCTAGTAGTTGGTAAACAAGATTTTGATGAAGTTACAAATAGATTTTTGGAGATGGGTTTTGATCGGGTATATCCTCCTGGAACTATGCCTGAAACCCCTATTCAAGATTTAAAAATAGATTTAAAGATTGATTAAGGAGTGGTAGAGATGAAATCTGCTCTTTTAATGGATATTGGTAGCACTTATACTAAGGTAACGGTTTTTGACTTAGATGGCTTAGAATTGGTTAGCTCCGCTCGTGCATATACCACTGTAGAGTCAGATGTGACCATCGGGATTGAGAAAGCTTTAAATCAGTTAAAAGAGCAAGGAATAGATTGGGAAAACGCTACATATCGCTTAGCCTGTAGTAGTGCTGCAGGAGGTTTAAAGATGGTAGCAGTTGGACTAGTTCCTGATTTAACAGCTGAGGCAGCAAAACGTGCTGCCCTAGGTGCTGGCGCGAAAGTCCTTAAGGTTTTTTCTTATGAATTGACTGAAGAGGAGATGGAAGAGATTTTATCTCTAAACCCAGATTTAATTCTTTTGGCTGGGGGTACCGATGGTGGCAATAAAGATGTTATTTTACACAATGGTAGAGTTTTGGCTGAATCAAAATTAGATATCTCTGTTATTGTTGCTGGGAATAAAGCTGTTACAAAAGAGATTGAAGGAATTTTAAAAAAGGCTAACAAAGATGCCAGAGTAACAGAGAATGTGATGCCAGAGTTGGACAAATTAAACATTGAACCAGCTAGAGAAACTATTCGTCAGGTTTTTTTTGAACGGATTATTGAAGCTAAAGGATTAGAACGTGCTCAAGAATATGTAGAGAATTTGATGATGCCAACACCTGCTGCCGTCTTAAATGCTGCTCAGCTTTTAGCTGAAGGTACAGAAGAAGAAGAAGGTTTAGGGGAACTAATTATTATAGATGTAGGTGGTGCTACAACAGATGTTCACTCTTTGACAAAGGGTGAACCGAGTAAACCAGGTGTGAATATGCGCGGTTTACCAGAACCATATGCTAAACGGACTGTCGAAGGTGATTTGGGCATGCGTTATAGTGTCAAGGCATTATCAGATGTGGTTGGTTTAAAGGTATTAAAGGATTATTTAATAGAATTAGGTTTTGAGTGCTCAATTGATGAGATTAAAACAAAGATTCAGTCTTTAGCAGAAGATGTAGAGCAGGTTCCTAAAACAGATTTTGAGCGTGGGTTAGATACAGCTATTGGCTGGGCTGCTGTAAAATATGCAGTTCTAAGACATGTTGGACATGTTGAAGTAGTTTACACACCCTTTGGTACTTCATACTTGCAATATGGCAAAGATTTGACTCAGTTACCGATTGTGATTGGTACCGGTGGTGTTATAGTAAATCATCCCAATCCAGAGCTGATTTTGCAAGGTTCTACTTTTGATGAAAATGAGCCGACATTATTAGCTCCTCAAAAACCTCAGTTTTGGTTTGATCGAGAGTATATTCTCTCAGCGTTAGGTTTATTAGCAGAAAAGGAACCTACAATAGCATTGCGAATTGCAAAAAAATATATTCAACCTGTAGATTTGATGTAATAACGTAGTTATTACATCAAGTTTAACGACGATTGGTTGTCATACACATATATTTCTAAAGAGCAGGGGGAGAAAAAATGAACTTAATTAATAAAAAATGGGAATTAGATTATTTCAATCAAATACGTGAAGAAGTTTTACAGATGTGGCCTACTGGAAATGATGTAGATTTAGAGGAAGCAATAGCATATCAGAAACAGATTCCAAAAAACAAGCGATTTAAATATGTTTTAGGTGAAGCTAAAAAAGAGGGACGAACTTTAATCCAACCTCGCGCAGGTGTAGCATTAATAAGTGAACATATAGAATTGTTAAAATATCTTCAGAATGAAGGAGAAGCAGATTTATTACCATCTACCATTGATAGTTATACCCGCCAAAACCAATACAAAGAGGTAGAGCGTGGTATTGAAGAGAGTCGGAAGATGGGACGTTCTATGCTAAATGGATTTCCAGCTGTTAATCATGGAGTGGCTTCTTGTAGAAAGGTAGTGGAAGCATTGGATCGTCCACTACAGGTTCGACATGGAACTCCTGATGGTCGCCTTTTAGCTGAGATTACTCTTGCTGGAGGTTTTACAGATTATGAAGGTGGCGGAATTTCTTATAACATTCCTTATGCAAAGAATGTTTCTATAGAGAAGACATTATTTTATTGGCAATATGTTGATCGTTTGATCGGTTTATATCAAGATATGGGAGTTGAGATTAATAGAGAACCTTTTGGGCCATTGACTGGTACTCTTGTTCCACCTTCTGTATCTCATTCTGTGGCTATTATTGAAGGATTGTTGGCTGCAGAACAGGGTGTTAGAAATTTGACATTGGGCTATGGACAATGTGGTAACTTGTTACAGGATGTAGCAGCTATTCAGACATTAGAAGAATTGGCTGAAGAATATTTCGAAAAGTTTGGTTATGAGAATTATCAATTAACCACGGTATTCCATCAATGGATGGGTGGTTTTCCTCAAGATGAAGCAAAAGCTTTTGGTGTTATTTCCTGGGGGGCAACTGCTGCTGCACTAGCTAAAGCAACTAAAGTTATTGTTAAGACTCCTCATGAAGCTTTGGGGATTCCGACGAAAGAAGCGAATGCAGCAGGTTTGAGAACCACCAAACAGATAGTTACTATGTTACGTGACCAAAGTCTTGAGAAAATTGACCAATTACTGCTAGAAAAAGAGATGATCAAAAAAGAGGTTCGGGCTATTATGGAGCGAGTATTTACTTTGGGTGAAGGTGATTTGATTCAGGGTGCTATTCTTGCATTTGAGGCTGGAGTGATCGATATACCATTTGCACCATCGAAGTATAATGCTGGAAAAATTCTCCCGGCACGCGACAATCATGGAGCGGTACGTTTCCTTGATACTGGAAATCTACCTTTTGGTAATGAAATCAAAGAGTTCCATAAGGAAAAAATGGCAGAACGGGGTAAAGCCGAAGAACGTGAACCAAGTTTTCAGATGGTAATTGATGATATTTACTCTGTTAGTAAGGGCAAACTTGTGGGAAGACCGCGGTAAGGGCAATTAAGAATTAAGAGTTAAGAGTTAAGAATTAAGATAGGGTTTTGAGTGTTGAGAATTTATAATTCTTAATTCTCAATTCTCAATTCTTAATTCTAGAAAGTGGGGATTAAGATGAAAATTAAAAAAGTACTTGCGTCACCAGGTTTGACGGGATTCTATTTTGATGATCAGAAAGCGATTAAGAATGATGCGGTTGATGATGGATTTGCTTATCTTGGAGAGCCAATGACTCCTGGATTCTCAGCAGTACGTCAGAGAGGGGAAGCAATTTCTGTTATGTTAGTTTTAGAAGATGGTCAGGTAGCATATGGAGATTGTGCAGCAGTGCAATATTCAGGTACAGGTGGACGTGATCCTCTCTTTTTAGCGGAAGATTTTATTCCACGGATTGAGAAATATATCGCTCCAGTATTGGAAGGAAGAGAGTTGGGTAGTTTTAAAGAATTAGCAGAAGAAATAGATCAGATGCTAATTGATGAAAAACGTGTTCATACTGCCATCCGTTATGGTGTAACCCAGGCAATTTTGGATGCTGTTGCTCGGGCAAAAAAAATTACAATGGCAGAAGTTGTAGCAGAGGAATATGGTCTTGATTTAGAAGTTAAACCAGTACCAATATTTACTCAGACTGGTGATGATAGATATTTGAATGCTGATAAAGCAATTATCAAAAGATCAGATGTGTTACCACATGGTTTAATAAATAATGTAAAGACAAAGCTAGGAACTAAAGGAGAGAAATTGAGAGAATATGTGGGCTGGTTGAGAGATCGGATTATTAAATTAGGTGATGAAAACTATAAACCAGTTTTGCATATTGATGTTTATGGAACAATTGGTCTTGCTTTTAATGATGATCCTGATGTTATGGCAGAATATTTGAAGACTTTGGAAGAGGCTGCTAAACCGTTTACTTTAAGAATTGAAGGTCCAATGGACGCTGGAAGTCGTGCTGATCAGATAGCTGAAATGAAAAAATTGGTTGTAGCATGTGAAGAAAGAGATGTGAAAGTAGAGTTAGTAGCCGATGAATGGTGTAATACTTTTGAAGATATAAAGCTTTTTGTTGATGAAGGCGCATGTCATATGGTGCAGATTAAGACACCAGACTTAGGTGGTATCAACAATATTATTGAAGCGATTCTTTATTGTAAAGAACGCGGTGTTGGGGCATATGAAGGTGGTACCTGTAATGAGACTGATCGTTCTTCTCAGATTTGTACTAATATTGCTATTGCAACTCAACCAACTCAGATTTTAGCAAAGCCTGGTATGGGTGTGGATGAGGGTATAATGATTGTTAATAATGAAATGAAACGAGTTATTACTCTGATGAAAGCACGGAAGGCAGGGTTACTCTAATGAAACTAACCATTCTGGGAAATAATTCTCCGTTTCCTGGTATTGGATCAGCGTGTTCAGGGTATTTATTTTCCATCTTCATCTTGATCATTGTAATGATCTAATCCGTGGAAATTTTACTCATGCGTTGGTGTAACATATGAGATTTGATTAATTTGATCGGGAGGTGTAGGAAAATGAATGATGAGATTCGTGTGTTATCAGCAACAGCGATTTTGGGATATGGATTTCCTGTAGAATCTTTTGAAAGAGGTTTAGATTTAAATCCTGATCTGATTGCTGTTGATGCAGGTTCAACAGACCCTGGCCCATATTATTTGGGAGCAGGAAAATCTTTTACTGATCGGACTGCGGTTAAGCGTGATTTGAAATTTATGTTGAAAGCAGGTGTGGAACGAAAAGTTCCGGTGGTAGTTGGTACAGGTGGAGGTTCTGGAGCAGATGCACACTTGAATTGGTGTTTAGAAATTGTACGGGAGATTATTGAGGAAGAGGACTTGCACTTGAAACTAGCCTACATCAATAGTGAGATTGATAAGGATACGTTACGCGGGTATTATGAGCGTGGCAAAGTCTTACCTTTAGAACACGATGAAGATAACTATCTGGCTGAATTGGATGAAGCTCAAAGGATTGTCGGTCAGATGGGAGTTGAGCCGATTGTTGAAGCGTTACAAGGTGGTGCTGATGTAGTTATTGCAGGTCGTGTTTATGACCCCACAGCCTTTGCAGGCCTTGCAATTATCAAAGGATTTGATAAAGGATTAGCGATGCATATGGGTAAAATTTTAGAATGTGCAGCTATTGCTTCTGATCCAGGTAGTGGTAGTGATTGTATGTTTGGAATTTTGGGGAGAGATTATTTTAATCTACAACCACTGAATCCAAAGAGAAGATGTACGACGATTTCAGTTGCTGCTCATACTCTTTATGAGAAGAATAATCCTTTTAAACTCCATGGACCAGGTGGAATCATTGATTTAAGTGAGTGTAACTTTGAACAATTAGATGAGAAAACAGTTAAGGTGACTGGTAGTAAATTCGTTGAAGGTGATCAATATACGATTAAGTTAGAAGCGGCTCGCTTAGTCGGTTATCGGACTCTTTCTATTGCTGGAACCCGTGATCCGATCATGATTCGTCAAATTGATGAGATTATTGAGGCAGTACGGGAGACAGTGAAGAACAATTTTGATGATATTGATCCGAAAGATTATTCCTTGATTTTTAAAATTTATGGAAAAAATGGTGTGATGGGTGATCTTGAGCCAGTAAAAGAAGTTACTAGTCATGAGTTAGGAATCGTTATTGAAGTAGTGGCAAAGACACAGGATTTGGCTAATACTATCTGTTCTTTTGCCCGTTCTACTATGTTGCATTACGGTTATCCTGGACGAGTAGCGACAGCAGGGAACCTAGCATTCCCTTACTCACCGTCAGATTTGAAGGCTGGAGAAGTTTATGAGTTTTGTTTAAATTACCTTCTTGTAGTGGATGATCCATTAGAGCTTTGCTCAATCCACTATGAAGAATATTAAGGGGGGTAATGATATGACAATGCGAAAAATTACTGAACTTGCTGCTGTGATTCGGAGCAAGAACGCTGGCCCGTTTCAGTTGACATTTGATTTTATCTTTAAAAGTGATGAAATCTACCAGAAAGTAAAAGAATCTGGGGTGATTAATACTGAGTTGATCGCAAAACTGTATGATGTTCCAGTAGAAAAAGTACTCTCAGTGATCACTTATGATCCAGCTAGAGCGATTAAAGCGACGATTGTGCGTCCTCGCTCTTCAGGAGCGATAGGTGAGAGTGATGTTTATGGTGCGCAGCAGCATGGACCATTGTTGAGTATAGAGATTCCTTGGGAGGAATAAGTTTGTGAGAAGGCCGTCATGTCCTAAGTGGGATGTGGCGGTTTTTTATTGAGAGTGGGTTTAAGTGGTTTGGTAGATTTGTTCAAGTGGTATGCAAGGTATAGGTTAAAACAATGAATAAAAAAAGGAAATTGATTAATATTATTGAATATATCTAATAGGAGGGTGTGTGTTAGAGTTTTATCAAGTTTTTAAAAACTTATTTTAGGGGGATAGTATGACTGATTCTGCAAGACAGGCATTATCTATTCTGAGAGACCCATCAAACTTCCAATGGTATATTATTCCTATTTTTATATTAGTAATTTATGTCTATGCCACTGAAGTTGAAAAAAGGAATTGGAATATTATTTTTGCTGGTTTAGCTTTTTGGGGGATGGATTGGTTTAATGAAATCTGGAACGCATTAGTTTTTCATTTCACTCAATATGCACCTGTATGGGGAGCACCATCAAAAACAGCTTACTTGATTTTGATTGGGTTAAATATCGAAATAACACTAATGTTCTTAGTCGCAGGTGTTGCCTTTGCTAAAATGTTGCCGAAAGATAAGAAATTAAAAATACTCGGTATTCCAAATAGATGGTTTTTAGCTATTGTTAATTCGATCTTATTTATGTTAGTAGAAATATTATTGAATCGTATTGGTATGCTTACTTGGGAATATTCATGGTGGAAGCCCAGTTTTCCGTTTATATTATTCTTGATCGGATATTTGCCATTCTTAGTTGTGTGCTATTGGGTGCATGATATGGAAACGATTCAGAAAAAAGTTATAACTGTTGGAATTATATTTTCTATAGACATTTTGGCGATCATTATTTTCGGTGTGATTTTAAATTGGATATAGTAATATTGGTGTCTCGTCTTTAACTAAGATGAGACACTTTACATTTTCTGTCGAGTAATTTCGAAATGAAGAAATAAGTTTTAAAGTTATCTTCCAATATATAATTTAGTATGCTACAATATAATAACAGAGATTGGAATTATTCTAAAACAGGAGGAAGAATTATGTCATATTGTGTTAACTGTGGTGTAGAACTAGCAAAAACCGAAAAAAATTGTCCACTTTGTAATGTAGAAGTTATTAATCCAGCTGAAGAAAATAATTCTGCAAATGAGTTATTATTTCCATTGTATAAAAAAATAAAAAAACAAGTTAAGAAAGATAAAGAACCAAATATTATGGGAGGAATCATTTATTCAAGTTTTTTGTCGATACCTATATTTATAACATTAGTACTTGATTTGTTGATTTCTAAAGGAATTACTTGGTCATTCTATCCAATTATTTCTGTATTATTATTTGGAATTTTTACCATGTTACCATTGTTTGTTATAAAAAATAATCCATTAGGAATTGTTACTATAGATACTGTCGCAGTATTAATTTTTCTACTACTTCTTGATTGTTATACTGATGCAGTTACCTGGGCTTGGTATTTTGTTTTTGGAATTGGATTAGCATGGATATGTTTTGTATTACCTTTTATAGTAAAGAAACTGGGTGCGATTAAAATAATCTTAATTGATGGACTGGCTATTGCATTGTATTTGTATTTTATCGAATTTTATACTGAATCTGGACCGTGGTTTTTGTCT
Organism: Halanaerobiales bacterium; assembly: GCA_030627905.1. Lineage (GTDB taxonomy): Bacteria > Bacillota > Halanaerobiia > DY22613 > DY22613 > JAGMES01. The sequence goes on along the minus strand of DAOVRZ010000014.1, from coordinate 8,938 downwards.
TTGGGTTTACCAATAGTGTTTGTGTTGACGATTATACCTCTCGTAATTGCAATTTTGGCTTATTTTTCAGTTTTAAAAGGGCTTGCAATAACAGGAACTATTTTTATTGCGATTGGCCTTGAAAGTGTATTAATAGAAATGATTGTTAATCTTTATTTAGCACATTCAATTATTTCTGGATGGTCTTTGATAGTTTTGGTGGCTAATATACCTATAGCAGCGACATTCTTTATATTATATAAAAAAGTTAATCTTCAAGTATGGCTGCAAAAAAAGTTTCATATTTAAATTGATAAATTACCGTCTGCACACTCGTTACTTCAGTGATGAGATAGGATGGTAATTCTTTACATATGTTATAATACGCATAGGAGGGATATTATGAATTTACATAAAGGTCGTGGCTATGTCTACTCAATTCAGTATCATATAGTTTGGTGTGTAAAATACAGGTATAAGGTTTTAATTGGTGCTATAGAAAAGAGATTAAAAGAAATGTTATATCAAATAGCTGAAAATAAAGGTTTTACTATTGTTACGATGGAATGCGATAAAAATCATATTCATCTTTTGGTAGATTGTTCACCGCAACACTTTATTCCTGATATGCTAAAATCTATGAAAGGAACAACAGCAAGATTGCTTTTTAAAGAATTTCCCCAATTAAAATCTGAACTTTGGGAAGGACACTTATGGAATCCATCATACTTTGTTGCAACAGTTAGTGAAAATACTAGAGAACAAATTGAACAATATATTAATAGTCAAAAACAAAAAACAAGGTGAGTCAAATGAAAAAGATAGTGGAAAAAGGATATAAGTTTAGATTATACCCAAATAAAAGCCAAGAGATATTAATTCAAAAAAACTACTATTTCTATATGAGAGAATAGTAGTTTTTAATTTATGAGTATAAGCACATTCTTAATCCTCCCCACATAATATTATATAGATATTGCTATAAGGAGAGAGGGGGGATTTCGACCTATGACAAGTTTAGAAATCTTAACCAGGATCATCTGGGCTGAAGCAGAATCGGAAATTATGACTGGAAAAGTTGCTGTTGGAGCATCTGTGATTAATCAGGCTAAAGAAGAAGGTTTAACTATTCTTCAAGTAATTCAAGCCCCAGGTCAGTTTGAATCATATGCAAATAATCGTTTCTGGCAGGCGCCATATCGTTCAAAAGCCCCTATGCTTCAAGAGTCTAAACAATCAGCAACACGAGCTTTACAAGGAGAAGATCCTATCTGGAAAAAAACACATTTTTGTGCCCATAAGAAAAATCCTTGTAGATGGCATTATTCTCAAACACCGCCTCTCCAATATGTTGGAAACCATGTGTTTATTCGGGCAAAAATTTATGGGTAATAGGTGTGTATCAAGGAGGTGAAGATTTTCGATGAAATCTGTTCATTATACATTAAAAACAACTTCCACGACAGCAACTTTGATTAATTTAGAAGTTACATATGATGTTTATTATGACGAAGAAAAAGGTATTGCTTATGAGGTGAAACTTAAAGCTCCACCAGAAATTCCTTCAGTGACTCCTGAACTTGAGACGGTTTGGCATGCAAAAATATTTAATGGTATTGGTCAGAAACGGCTTGAGTATGATATTAGGAAAAGGATTTTTTATCGAACTAAACAGACAATGGAAGTAGAGAGTGCCCTATATAAGCTACAGGAAGATGTTCAGAAATTTCTTGATAGTGATGGTTTGCTACCTGTGTCAGCTGTACAAATTGGAGATAAACTTGCTGAAGGTTATAAATTATTTACTCTGACAATCTGGTATGACTCTGAAACTTATCTTCCTTTAAAGAGGGTCAATGAGGAACGAGGAAATCAGATTGTTGATGAGTTTATTTATCATTCAATCGATGAACCGCTTCCTGACGAAGTGTTTGATTTACAAAAACCGCCAGACGCTATTGCTGATTTTAACTTATATCCGGAGGCTCCTAGTTTGCCTCGATTTGAGGAGATAGTAGATGCTGATTCACCCCAGTATGGTGTTTATGTGAAGACTTTATTAGAGCAAGTTAAAAGGCATATTATCACTAATCAATGGGAGTATGGCCCATTTGCGACGATTATCGTTCCGTGGTTGACGAAAATACCTGTGATGTTTTACAGGGCTATAAGATCTGATATTGTTCCACCTATAATTGTTGCTTTCGATGTTCCGTATGAAGGAAGAATCTACTTTTATGTAACTTATGATTTCTTAGGATATGTAGTCACTGGTTTTACAGAAACAGAGATAGATTTAAATAGTTATGAAGAACTTCCGCTTCAAGAGGAAGTAATGTTAAAAGATTTTATACCACTATATCAAAGCCCTTCATTAGAAAAAAATTTCATTATCAATAATTATAGATTTTCTGTTCAAAGTAATGACTTTTTTATCAATGCTTTTGACATGGGTGGCAAAGAATTTGATACGGTTATTAAGAATTTTAGTTTTAATGAAAATGAAGGTTATCTCATCATGAATGTTTACGGTAAAGAATATTGGAATAATGCCAATATTGAGTCTATGTTTAATTTTGTAGTTACAGGACAATTTATAGATGCACATACCACTCCTCTTTTGGTCTATAACATTAACACTATCAAACGAATGGGAATTTATCAGAGAATAAAAATACCAGAATATGAGGAGATTCCTGGATCCTAGAAAAATATATTTTTTGTTGAAAATCCTCGATTTCGGGGATTTTTCATTTTTATTTTCAGTTATAATTGCGAATTTACACCTTCCTCCTGATTTTTTCTCTTTATTAAGGCAGGGTGTTGCCCTTATTTAGCGAATAAAGATAAAGGAGTTTGGAAAAGGTTGTATTATGAGGGGGGGTTAAATATAGATGACATTTTCTCATTCAATATATTTTGCCCCTAGAGGGAAGGATCGTCTTCTGGTTTTGGGAAAAAATTTGAGTCAGGGGTATCTTGATCCAAATGATAATCTAGTGGGTTTTGTAGGTGAAGCAGGTGCTGGAAAATCGCTTCTTATTCGAGGAATGTTTCCAGGTCTTACTTTAACAAATGATGATGAAGGCATTAATATTCGTCCATTACCAGTATTGGATGATTATCGTGAAGGTAAATTTCAGGGTCATACATATCATATTGATGTGCGCTTTGAATCTGCTTTTTCTCAACCTTGGGAGTTAGCTGAAGCGGTTAGAGCGGCAGTTATGAAAAAACGAAGGGTGATTGTGGAACATTATGATTTATTAGAAACACATTTTAAGTTTACTCCTGACCTATTAATAGGTATTGGTGAAGAAGTTATTGTGACCAAGCCAAGTGTTTTTGGGCCGACAGCCAAAGAAATATCTGAGATTGTTTTTAAATCTATTGATATGCGACGGATGTCACATACTGCAGAAGATTTGACATCTTTGGTTATGGAAGAGCTGGGTTTGGAATATAGACCTCTTCATGCTGATGTGAAAAGCGGTTTTGTTTTGGAATTTGAAGAAATTCCTCCTTTGAATTTAGATGAGGTGGAAGAGCGAGTTATGGAGTATATCGAAAAAAATGTTTTGGTTTGTTATAAAGATGAAGAACATATTTTGCTGGGGGATTATAATTTAAATTGTACTGGCCCTCGTATTCATGTGCGTAAGACTGGAGATATTAAAGGATTTCATTTAATAAAAGAGTTTAAATATGATCCACGCCAGCGACTTTTTTTATTGGCTGGACTGGTGGGTGCAAAAACTCAAAAGAGTCAATTTGTGTTCAGTAAATAATAGAAAGGAGTTAGATATATGGAACGTCTAGATGGTCGTAAGCTAGATCAATTGAGAGAGATACGTATTACAAGGAATTATACGAAAAATGCGGAGGGTTCTGTTCTAATTGAGACAGGAAACACTAAAGTGATTTGTACAGCCTCAGTGGATACGCGGGTTCCACCATGGCTTAGAGGGCAGAATCAGGGGTGGATTACTGCAGAGTATTCCATGCTCCCTAGAGCTACTCATCAAAGAACCGTTAGAGAGTCTATTCGTGGAAAAATTGGGGGCAGAACAATGGAGATTCAGCGTTTGATAGGACGCGCATTACGCTCTGTTGTAGATTTGAAACTCTTAGGTGAACATACAGTTACTCTTGATTGTGATGTAATCCAGGCTGATGGAGGAACAAGAACGGCTTCAATTACTGGTGCTTTTGTAGCATTGGTAGATGCAATTAATTGGATGATGGAGAATAAAAGGATTAAAAAAAGCCCTATTTATAATTTTCTGGCTGCTACCAGCGTAGGTATCGTAGATGGTACTCCTCTTCTTGATCTTTGTTATAAAGAAGATTCTAATGCTCATGTTGACATGAATATTGTAATGACTGGGGATGGTAAGATTATTGAAATTCAGGGAACTGGAGAAGAAGCCCCATTTACCAGGGAAGAATTAAATCAATTATATTTGCTTGGAGAAAAAGGTATTCAGGTATTGATTGAACATCAAAAAGTTGCATTGGGTGATCTGATTGATCTGATTCAAATGAAAGAAGATGCTCATTCAGCTCATGGAGATCTTGACGCTACATATATTAAAGGTGAGTAAGATGGAAAAGCTAGTACTAGCGACACGAAATTCTCATAAAGTCGAGGAACTGAAAGAATTATTGAAAGAGGAAGATATACAGGTTTTATCTTTAAAAGAGTTTACTGATATACCTGAAGTGGTGGAAGATGGAGAAACCTTTCAAGAAAATGCATTAAAAAAAGCTAGAGAGATTTGTAAGGTTACTAAATTACCTACTCTGGCAGATGATTCAGGTTTAGTTGTTGATCTATTAAATGGAGCTCCAGGAGTTTATTCTGCTCGCTTTGCAGGTTCGGACGCTACTGATGCAGATAATAACCATAAGTTACTGGAATTATTAAAAGATCACCCAGATTTAAAAGAGCGAACAGCACGTTTTAAAAGTGTGATTGCTTATGTGTTACCCGATGGACAGGAAACGGTGGTTGAAGGAAGTTGTGAGGGATTTATACTTACCGAAGCGAAAGGTGAGAGTGGATTTGGATATGACCCTCTCTTTTATGTAGCAGAGTATGGAGTTACTTTTGCTCAATTGCCTATGGAGATTAAAAATCAGATAAGTCATCGTGGACGGGCTTTTAGGCTTATAGTTGAAGAAATTAGAAAAATTAAGTGCTAACACTTCTACATTTGAACGTCAAAAGATGAAATTACTTGGGTATCTACAAGGATAACACTCTTCGAAAATCATAAAGTATTCTTTAGAGAATATGTATGATTTAGAAGAGTGTTTTTTATTTATAATTACGTTTCTCCCCTATTAAAAAATCTAATTACACAGAAAAATTGAATTAAAATGTAAAAAATATCATTATACCATTGAAATTTCGTTATGTGGGTGATATAATAGAAAAAAGAGAAAAATTATTTACATACAAAAATTTTAGAGGGGGGAAAGGTAAAAATGGGAAGTATGTTTGAATTATTTCCAGAAAAATATTACGAAGAAGCTAAAAAAATGTTGAAAAAGAAGGATTTTGTAGATTTTGTATCGAATATTAGTATTGCAGTAGAAACATCACGAAATAGCAAGGAAATGCTTGCAAAGACAACATATTTAAGAGTAAAGGGTCTAATAACTTTTAATCAATATAGCAAAGCGATAAATAGTATTGAAGAGGCTTTACAGTATAACTTTGGTGCAGAAGCTTTTGAATTAAAGAAAAATAAGGGTGTTGCTAAAGGTTTTTTAGGTGATGTAAGTAAAGCTCTAAAAATATTTAAAGAACTTGTAACTGAAACGGAAGAAATTAATCTTTTAGTGGGAGCATATATCAATATTGCATGGGTACATTTAACTTTAAATAAAAGTAATTCTGAAGAACGTGATTTAGAAGAAGCAAAATATTATTTAGATTTGGTTAATGAGCATTTTGATATTTTATCTAATAGACTTAAATGGAAAATTTTAAATAATTATAGTGTTTATTATTTTTATAAAGAAGAATATGAAAAGGCCATTGAAATGCTTGAGGATTCAATCCAATATTGTGAAGAAATAGATTTGCCAGAGATATGTAATAATTTAGCAGAGTTATATTTAAAATCTGACGAAGATGCCGTATGTGAAAAGGTTAATGAATATTTAAAAAAAGCAGAAACTTTAGGGACTAAATATAATAATAACTTAGCTTTAGGAAAAGCTTTTTATACTAATGCTATGGTTAATTTAAGAGAGGAACAAATCTATTCTGCATTAGACAATTTAAATGTTTCTTTTGAATATTTTCAAGATGCTGAGGCGCAAGTTTATTCTTTGGAATGTGTAGTAAAGATTAATGAAATTATGAATAATTATAAATTAGATTGTTTAAAATCTATGAAAAAAAGATTAGAGGGAATATCTTAAAAATTATAAGAGGGTGGGGGTAATATTATGAAGAAGATAGTTTGTATTTTAGGTGTGTTGACTTTATTGTTTATTGGAAGTTTGAATGTTTTTGCAGATCCTTGGGCAATACCAGATACTGATCAAAATGTGACTGTTTGTGTTCATAACCCTATTGTAATATCAGTTACTACTCAAGATAGTGATTCATAAGAGGAAGCATTGAAGAATGGGGGTAATATAATGAAAAAGTTTTTGGGTTTTTTGGGTATTGTAGCATTATTATTTTTTGGAAGTATGATAATTTCTGCTGGTGGGCCTTGGCCAACCCCAGGTTCAGAGTCTTGTAGTATTGTTTTCCCTGAAGTAGTAGTAGAAGTTAACACCTCTACTACTGAACTTGCTGAGTGATCTGACTCTGAAAATATAATTAATAGTGGCGGTTGTTCAGTTCCAGGTGCTTACTAAAAGGCGACTATTTGCATTTTTTCTACTACTGCAACACCAGATAGTGATTCTTAATAGGAAGTATGGTTTGAGAAGAAAGCATCATTTATATATTGAGGACGATTAGTGTGATATAGGAGTGATTAATTTCACTCTTTTTGTTTTTATTGAATGCATAAAAAACTCCTTGGTTTATCTCCTTGGAGTTTTTTATTAGCTTACATGATTATTTAAATAATTAATGATATTTTCAATCTGGTCATCTTTTACATCAGATGTCAACGATTAAGTTCATTAAATTTATTTTTATATTTCGATAGTTACTTATATCTAATTCCAAGATGTTGGAAATGTTGTCCCATTCTTCATTGGAGATCGATGTATTTTCTTGTACAATCTCCTCTATTCGGGACAGAGGAATTTCAGTTTTTGTTGATAATTTTTCGTAATCCCAATCTAGTTCTTTTAGACGTATGCTGATCTTTTCACTAAGTTCTTCTTGAAGCATTTCTTGGGTAGGAAAAAATAATGCATATAAAGCTACATCCATGTAATTTGAAAGGCGGATTAAAGTTTTTATAGAGGGGAAAACTTCCCTCTTCAAAATTTTGTGAAGATGACTTCTATCTACACCTGTAGCTTTATTAAAATCGCCTAATGATAGATTATTATCTTCCTTAAACTTTGCAATTTTTTTAACTGCAACTTTGAAATAAAAATAGTTATCAACCATTTATTAACCTCCTTAAAATCTGTCCTACACCCATTATACACTTTTGTGGATTATTTTTCAACAAAGACTGTTGACAAATAATCCACAAAAGTGTATAATAAAAATATAATTTCTAAACTCCTCTCTAAGAGTGACTGAGCTTAAATCCTATCCCCACCTTTTCCTTTGTTTAGGATAGCAGGTTACTCTTTTATTGCGCTTTTGTAGCCATCATACCACCCCCTTATACGCTACTTGGGATATAAAAGTAGTAACATATTGTAGATTATAATTCAACAAGTTCATAAAAAAATTATTGCATTGTGTAATTTAATGTTCGTTAGGTTCAAAGAAAAGGAGGAAATTATAAAAATAGATTTAGAATTTGAGAAAAAGGAAGCCATGAAAAAAGATTATTCTCTTCTTATAGAAAAATGTCAGGAGGAGATAAATGTTAATCATGATTATGTTGGTGCATATGATTATGCAGTACAAGCTAAGTTAATAGCAGAGCAATATTTAAAAGATCAAACTTTTGTGATTGAAAGTGAAATGTTTAGAGGATTAGCTCAATTAGGAACGGATAAAAGATCAGGAAGTACTATTCTAAATAATCTATATTATGGACACTTGTATGAGTTTAAAGGAAATATTGACTTGATAATAAAGTTAAAAACTTCTCTCGGAATAGCACAACTTTATTTAGGGGATTATGCTAAAGCTATACGAATTTTTAATGAGGTAATAGATTTATGTAAGCAAGAGGTTAAAAAAACGAAAGAAAAAAGAGCTGATAGATATATTAAAGGACATATTTATTGTTTAAATCAAATAGCCATCGCTTTAAGATATAAAAGTCAACGAAAGAAATATCCAGCTATTGTAGGGAAAATTGAAACCCAGATTATACAACAGGAATTAAGTGAGATAGATAAAATACAATCAGAACTTGATGCAATACATTCTAAAAGAGAAAACATTTCAGAATTAGATGAAGCAGAAAAAAATATTCTTGAAGCTTTAAAGTTATCATCTGAAAATAATTTTCGAGAAATGGAATTGATCTGTTGGTTAACTTATGCATGTATTTTAATAGAAAAAGATGAGTATTCTGAAGCATTAAAAATATTAGATCAAGTCAGTCACGAAAAGTATATAATTAAAAATCTATTTGTAAATGTTTTGAATGAAATGGGACTTACTTATATAAGTACTGGTAAACTTGAAGAAGGTATAAAAACTTTAAAATTATCATGGGATCGACAAAATGAAAATAAGGATTATAAGGAAGTAAATCGAACATTATATGGTATGGCTCTGTATTACTATCAATCAGGAAATTATAGCATGGCTTATAATTATGCTGATTTTACATATAAGAAAGAT
>DAOVRZ010000177.1:0-5666 GCA_030627905.1 Halanaerobiales bacterium | reverse complement strand
ATTCTCTGCGTTTTGGAGAAGTGCAGAAAGAACTCTCCGGAATGAAGGTAGAGTTGGGAAGAATTGAATAGAGAGAAAAAATAAAAGAGGGCAAGCTATAGAGAAAGTTATCTTCCTTAGCCTGCCCTTTTTCTGTTCTCAAACCATATTTTTAAAAATGGGATGTCTCTATTTATTCCAAAAAAACAGTCCACTTTTGATTTTTAAATGACAGAGGTGAGGCAATTCGTATACTTGACATTTTTCTACTTTAAGTATAAAATAAACACAATACAATCAATAATAATCAAAAATATGTTATTTTGGAGAGCATATGAACAAAAATAAACGTTTCACGAAAATATTAGATATTCTAAAAACTGAGGGGAATGCCTAAACGAAATATTTAGCAGCTATTTTACAAATATCCGAAGATACCATAAGGAGAGACCTTGCAGAACTTGCTGTGAGTGATCATTAAGAAGGATAAAAGAATAATAAAAAGAGGTTTAGTGCTAGTACTTGCACTTGTATTAACTGTGAACTGTGGGATTTATTTTTTGAATAGAGAACAGGTAGTAGACGCAAAAAGAAGATCTTCTTCTTGCTAGCGTAGTTATCAGTGTACTCCTCGCAACTTTTATTCTACAAATGCTTTCGACCGGATTTCATATGCTCTTCTTAGGTATAAACGGCGGTTCTTTTTTTTAAGACTTTTCATGGGGAATTCTTCTCATTTTCTTTCTTATAATTGAGTCTCTTACGCTCAATAGGAAAAGAAAATAGAAAAATAAAGTAAGAATTAATTAATAATAATATAGGGGGAAATATCTATGGACAAACGTTGGAAGAAATTAGGAGATTTATTGGTTAACTATTCTATGAAAGTTCAGCCAGGAGAGAGAGTAATGATCGCTATGGTAGAAAAGGAGACTTATCCTTTGATGCATGCTATCTATGAAGCCTCCATTAAGGTGGGCGCCTATCCACAAGTACAGTTTCTCTCAGAAGAGCTAAATCGTTTAGTTTTAAAATACGGTGATAACAACCTGATTAAATGGATACCAGAGATTGAAGCTTATGGTATGGAGTGGGCGGACGTTTATTTCGGATTGCGCGGTGCTCATAATTTGGACGTCTTATGGGATATACCAGCAGAGAAACTCTCAGCCCTAAGGCGCGCAATGGGCCAGATTTCTACCATGCGGTGGGAAAAGACACGCTGGTGCCTGTTGCGCGTACCCAATGCTACTTTTGCGTACCAAGCAGGCGTAGATGAGGAATCAATTATGGATATGTTTTTCGATGCTTGTTTGCTAAACTGGCCTGAAGTAAGCAAGGAATGGAGGCGTTGGGCAGATATCCTCAATAAGGGAAGATATATAAGGGTAGTTGGAAGAGATACTGACCTGAGTTTTTCGACAGAGGGCCGCACTTGGAGTGTAGCAGAAGGTATAGGCAATATGCCAGATGGTGAGATTGCTACATCACCTGTGGAAACAACCGTTGACGGGCATATTTACTTCGAGTTCCCGGGTGTACTAGGAGGGCGATTGGTGCATGATATGCACCTGCACTGGAAAAAAGGTAAACTGCTAAAGGCTACATCTTCTACTAACCAGGATTTCCTCCAGACGATAATTCATACAGATCCTGGTGCCAGTTTAATCGGTGAGTTTGCCTTCGGTACCAATCCAAAGGTTAAATACTTCTGCAAGGATATATTATTTGATGAAAAAATCGCTGGTACCATACACATCGCTCTAGGACGTGCCTATCCTAAAACAGGCGGAACCAATAAGTCTGCTATCCACTGGGACATTATAAAAGATCTACGGCAAGAAGGCCAGGTATACCTGGACGGCAAAATAATCTTTGAAAATGGTAAAATGCTTCTCTGAGCCAAAAAATAGTATGATTTTGGAGGATTATCACCATGAAGAATGAATATTTGCTAGGAGTTGATATTGGTACTTATTCCTCAAAGGGTGTGCTGACGAATAAGGATGGTCAGGTAATTACCACTCACGTAGTCCAGCATGATATGGATATGCCTAAACCTGGTTATTTCGAACATGACGCTGAGAAGATCTGGTGGCACGATTTTGTTGAGATTGTAAAAAACATACTGACAAAGTCTGATATTGATCCTAAACAAATTCTGGGGATTGGAACAAGTGGTATCGGTTCATGCGTGCTGCCGATTGATGCGCAGGGCCGGCCTTTGCGTCAAGCAATTCTCTACGGCATCGATACGCGTGCCACAAAAGAAGTTGAGTATTTAAAGAATCTGTTAGGAAAACATAAAGTCTTCCAAAAGAGTGAAATGCAGTTAACTTCGCAAGCATCTGGCCCGAAAATTCTGTGGATCCGGAATAACGAGCCAGCCATATATAAAAAAACCAGGTGGTTCCTCACTAGCCAGGCTTACTTAGTATACAAACTAACAAGTGTAGCAAGCATTGATATTTACACCGCAAGTGGCTATGCGCCACTCTTTGATATCTACAATTTCCGTTGGCTTGAGAATATTGCGCCATATATTACCCCCACTGACCGCTTGCCAAAAGCATACTGGAGTTGTGAGATAGTTGGCAAGGTCACTACTGAAGCTGCAAAAGAGACAGGCCTAGCTAAAGGTACACCGGTCATCACTGGCACGACAGATGCTGCATCCGAAGCTCTTAGTGCAGGTGTTGTAGGATTTGGAGACATGATGGTAATGTTTGGGAGTAGCATATTTTTTGTTATGAAGACCATGGAACTAGTTAAAACTCAGCATTTTTGGACTTCTAATTTTATTGAAAAAGATGCATATGTTTTCTCGGGTGGTATGTCCACATCAGGGAGTTTAACCAAATGGTTTCGTGATCAGTTTGCTCAGCTTGAAGTTGAGAGTGAGAAATCCGGAGATGAAAACGCTTATGATGCATTAGATAAGATGGCAGCTAAGTCTACAATTGGCGCAAAAGGGTTAATTATGTTACCTTATTTTGAAGGCGAAAGAACTCCTTTACATGACCCTAAAGCTAAAGGTATGCTTTTTGGCTTAAGTCTAAAACATACGCGCAAAGATGTTTACCGTGCTATATTGGAAGGTGTGGGATTTGGTATTTATAATAACCTTGAAGTTATGTGTAAAGAAGGAATAAAGCCTAAACGTATTCTTGCTGTAGGTGGCGGTACTAAAAATGGTTTATGGATGCAGATTGTTTCTGATATTCTTAATAGGGAGCTAATTATTCCTAAACAACAAATCGGGGCAAGTTATGGTGATGCCTTTATGGCTGGTGTGGGAGTTGGTCTATTCAAAAGTATTAATGAGATAAGCCGATGGGTGAAAATTAAACGAATTGTTAAACCGAATCTAAAAGCACATGATAAATATGCTTTAAATTACAAGATTTTTTGTGATCTCTATAAGTCAACCAAATCTCTAATGCATAAACTTTCTGATTCTCTAATAAATCAAAGTATTTAAATTTAAACAATAAAAAGAGATGATCAAAATGAGTAACTATAGATAGAAGAAATGTTTAGCTGCAAAAACCTATCATAGCTATGTGTCACTTAAGCACGCTATCGGGTGATCCTTCATTTGACAAGAAAGAATGGATAAAAAAAGTCATTGACTGAGCTCGTAATGATTTGACAGAACTACAAAATGGTGGTGTTGATGCTGTAATGTTCTCTGATGAATTTAGCATACCTCAGAAAGGAAAAAAATAATGGAAAAAATGAAGTTTGGAGTCATTGTTTCTGAAAGAAAGGCAGAAGTACGCGAACATGAAGTATTCTCAATAAAAGAACATGAAGTTCTCATAAAAAATAAAGCTTGCAATCTTTGTACTAGCGATTATCAACAATGGTCAGGTCTTAGACCTCACCAACCAGTGCCCACGGCCTTTGGCCATGAAAGCTCTGGAGTAATTGTCAAATTAGGAAATGAGGTTGAGAATCTTAAAGTAGGAGATCACGTTGTAGCAAATATTTATCAACCATGTTTAGAATGTTGGAATTGCAGACAAGGTAAAAATTCTAAGTATTGTAAAAATTATTTAGGCTGGAGGAAAGATAAATATGGTTACTATGGATTATATGGGTGTGGAGAATATCAGGTTTTTAAATCCAAACATATTTTTAAGGTTAGTAAAGATTTACCCTTTGAAAATGCGGGATTTTCCGAACCTTTAGCAACCGTAGTAAGCGGTTTACAAAAAATCAGGATAGAACATGAACAAAAGGTTTTAGTAATTGGTGCTGGCACCATGGGTGTTTTAAATTCACTAGCAGCAAGATATTATGGTGCTGATGTTATCATATCTGAGATATCAACTAAAAAATTAAAAACCGTAAAAGAAATGGGATTTAATAAACTTATTAATATTACCAAAGATAATTACGCTGAAAAAATAAAAGAATATACAAATTGGAGAGGACTTGATGTCATAATAATAGCTGTTGGAGTTACCCAGGCTTATAATCAAGCTCTAGAAATAGCATCATTGGGCTGTAAATTACTCATTTTCGCAAGTGGTTATCCAGCTCCCAAATGGAATTTAGATCCAAATACTGTTCATTATAAATTGCTCGAAATTATAGGTACTCATGGCTGTAGTAGTGCTGATTACCAGAAAGCAATAGATTTACTATCTGAAAACAAAATTGACGTAACTCCTTTAATTGAAGAAAAATATCCACTTGAAGACATGCAAAGAGCTTTTGAAAAAGCAACAACACCTGATACTTATAGAACTTCTATAGTTTTATAAGAAAACAGACTACTAGGATACTCTTCATAATAAATTAAAATTATGTAGAGATGTTTATAACATTTGAAAATATACTAGATGTCTTATTAAATTTAAGAGGTAAAAAGAAGGAAAAAGTTCTTAATTAATAAACTTGAGTATTTCTAAGATAGTTAATTAATTTAGTTATCTAACCATAAAATACAATAAACCAGGGAAAACGATAAAGGGAGGATAAGAATTATGGCATTAGTTAGTATGAAAGAAATGTTACAGAAAGCAAGGAAAGAACATTATGCTGTCGGGTCTTATGATATTTTTAATATCGGAAGTATCGAAGCTGTGATAGAAGTAGCTGAGAAACAAAAATCTCCCACAATTTTAATGATTACGGAAGGGTTTAAGAAATTTTTTAACAATGAAATTATAAGCATGGTTTGCAAAAAAATGGCTGCAGAATCATCAGTTCCTATTGCTCTACTCTTAGATCATGGACAATCTTATGAGTATTGTATAACTGCTCTTCGTAATGGATTTTCTTCAATCATGATTGATGCTTCTAAATATCCATTAGAACAGAATATTATGATTACTAAAAAAGTAGTTGGAGCTTGTAAACATTTAGGGATCTCAGTAGAAGGAGAACTAGGTCATGCAGGAACGGCAAGCAAATTATGTACTGCTGATGATGATTCTTATAAGACTGATCCCGAAGAAGTCAAAAAATTTGTAGCAGAAACCGGAGTAGATGCTTTAGCGGTGTCTATTGGTAACGCCCATGGCGTGTACAATAAAGTCCCAAAGATTGATCATGAAAGGCTGATTCAATTAAATGAAGCCAGCAAAGTTCCTCTGGTACTTCATGGAGGATCTGGAATTTCTGATGATGATTTAAGATTAGTTATAAAAGAAGGAATTTGCAAGATCAATGTTTTT
>DAOVRZ010000105.1:0-19934 GCA_030627905.1 Halanaerobiales bacterium | reverse complement strand
ATATGATCCCATCTTATTTTGTACAACTAGATGAAATACCAATAAATGCAAATGGTAAAATTGATCGAAAAGCACTTCCAGAACCTGAAGGTAACATCTTGGTAGGAACTGAATACGAAGATCCACGAAATGAAACAGACGAAAAGTTAGTAGAAATGTGGAAAGACGTATTGGGAATTGATAAAGTAGGCATCAATGATAACTTCTTTGAACTTGGAGGACATTCTTTAAAGGCAACAATATTGGTAGCTAAAATGCACAAGGAACTTAATGTGGAAGTATCATTAAATGAAATGTTTAAAAACCCAACTATAAAAGGAATAAGCGAATATATTCAAAATGCCATACGCGCGTGCGCGCAAACAGCATATATAGCAATAGAACCAGTAGAACCTGCAGATTATTATGAAGCATCATCCGCACAAAAGAGAATGTATTTGCTTCAACAGTTCGATTTAAGTAGTACAAGTTATAATATGCCGGGTGTGTTGGAAGTAGAAGGAATTCTAAATATTGAAAGAGTAGAAAAAGCTTTCTATGAACTTATTAGAAGACATGAAACTTTAAGAACTTCCTTTGAAACAATCGAAGATAAAGTAATACAAAAAATATATGTAGATGTTGAATTTAAAGTTGATTATACCGATAAACCAGAACAAGTAATAGAAAAAGTTATAAAAGACTTTGTAAGACCATTTGACTTAAATAAAGCACCTCTACTAAGAGTACATGTTATTAAATTAGACAAAAATCGACACATATTAATGTATGATATGCATCATATCATATCAGATGGTACGTCTATGGGAATACTTGTTAGTGAATTTGCGGATTTTTATAAAGGTCAAACATTAGAAAAATTAAAGATTCAGTACAAGGATTATGCAGATTGGCAAAATAAACTATTGAATGATGTAATGAAAGATCAGGAAGAGTATTGGATAAATAAATTTACTGGGAATCTGAACGATACCCAAATACCAGTATTAAATCTGCCAACTGATTATCCAAGACCAGTTATCCAAAGCCATGAAGGTGACAAGCTAAGCTTTATTGTAGAGGAAAAACTGACAAAAGAACTTAAAAGATTAGTAAAAGAAACTAATAGTACAATGTATATGGTTCTTTTATCAGCTATTAATATCTTATTGTCTAAATATAGTAATCAAGAAGATATCATCATAGGAAGTCCAATAGCCGGTAGATTACATCCAGATTTAGAAAAAATTATTGGTGTGTTTGTAAATACACTGGCAATGAGAAATTATCCTGAAAATAACAAGATTTATGAGGAATTTCTAAAAGAAGTCAAGGAAAATGCATTAGAGGCTTACAAACATCAAAATTATCAATTTGAAGAGTTGGTAGATAAGTTAGATTTGACACGAGATATGAGTAGAAATCCATTATTTGATGTATTGTTTGTAATGCAGAATATGGATATTGGCCAATTAAACCTTAATGATGTTAAGTTTACACGATATAATTTCGAAAATAGAACATCCAAATTTGATTTGTCAATATTTGCAATTGAAGCTGATGAAAAACTACTATTTGATATTGAATATAGTACCAAATTATTTAAAAGAGAAACAATAGAAAGAATGACATTACACTTAACAAAAATACTTGAAATCGTTGTAAATACACAGATTAAATTATCCGAAATAGATATTCTTACAGAAAAAGAAAGAGATCAGATTCTTTATGATTTTAATAAAACAGAGGCTAATTATCCAAAAGATAAAACATTATGTGAATTCTTTGAAGAGCAAGTAGTAAAAGCTTCAGATGATATAGCTGTTGTGTTTGAAAAAGAAAACCTAACTTATAAAGAATTGAATGCCAAGGCGAATCAATTAGCTAGAGTATTAAGACAAAAAGGAATCAAACCTGACAGAATAGTTGCGATCATGTTAGAGAGATCTATTGAGATGATAGTAGGAATCTTAGCAATAGTCAAGGCAGGTGGAGCTTATCTGCCAATAGATCCAGAATATCCACTTGAAAGAAAACAATATATGTTAAAAGATAGTGGTGCAAAAATATTACTCACACAAACAGACCTAACACAAGAGATTAGCTTTGCAGGAGAAATATTGACGGATCTCAATAGTCTAGCATGCTGTGAAGAAAGTTCGAATATTGAAATAGTGAACAAACCAGGGGATTTACTTTATCTTATCTATACATCAGGTTCCACCGGAAAACCTAAAGGGGTAATGATAGAACACAGAAATATTGTAAATCTAATCAATTTTGAATATGCAAAAACAAATATAAACTTTAACACAAGGGTATTACAGTTTACTACAATCAGTTTTGATGTAAGTTGTCAGGAAATCTTCTCAACTTTGCTTGCAGGGGGAGAGTTATATCTTATTGACAATGAAACCAGAAAAAGCCCAGAAAAACTTTTGGATTTTGTGAATACAAATGAAATAGAAGTAGTATTTTTCCCAACTGCATATTTTAAGTTTATTGTTTGTGAAAGAGAATATATGGAAAAATTCTCTGAACGGATTAAACATATCATTGTAGCTGGTGAGCAGTTGATTATTACTGAAGAATTAAAGCAATATTTGAAAGAAAACAGAGTATATTTACATAATCATTATGGTCCTTCAGAAGCACATGTTGTTTCAACTTATACAGTTGATATGATGGAAGAAATGCCTGATTTGCCACCTATCGGAAAACCTATAAGTAATACAAAATTATATATAGGAAATAAAGATAAGGATACAAAGGAAATTAGACTCGTGCCGATAGGAGTAGTTGGTGAACTCTTTATATCTGGTGATTGTGTAGGAAGAGGTTATTATAACAGGCCTGAGCTTACATCAGAAAAATTTATGATAGATCCATTTAGACCAGAACATAGACTTTATAGTACGGGTGATTTGGTAAGATGGATTGCAGATGGTAATATAGAATTCTTAGGAAGAATAGACCATCAGGTAAAAATCAGAGGATATAGAATCGAAATTGGCGAGATAGAAAGTCAAATTTTGAGACATGAAGCGATAAAAGAAACAGTTGTTATGGCTAAAGAGGATTCTAACAGTAAATATCTGTGTGCATATGTAGTAGGCGAAAGCGAATTTACTATTTCAGATTTGAGAGAATATATGTCTAAAGATCTGCCTGATTATATGATTCCTACGTATTTTGTTAAACTTGATAAGATGCCATTAACTCAAAATGGAAAGATTGATCGAAATGCACTACCTGAGCCAGAGGGTAATATTGAGGTAGGGGTAGAGTATGTTGCACCTACAAATGAAGTTGAAGAAAAGCTGGTAGAGATATGGTCAGAAGTTTTGAAGATAGAAAAAGTTGGAGTAATGGACAATTTCTTCGAATTGGGTGGTCATTCTTTGAAAGCAACCATTCTGGCAGGAAGGATACAAAAAGAACTAGATGTAGAAGTATCATTAAAGCAAATATTTAAATCACCAACAATAAAAGGTGTTAGCAAATATATTAAAAGTGCAGCAAAAGTACAGTATGAAGCGATAGAAAAAGTCGATGACTTAGGATGTAATGATACAGGGTATTATGAGACATCATCTGCTCAAAAGAGAATGTATTTGTTACAACAAATGGATTTAAGAAATGTAAATTATAATATGCCTGGGGTATTGGAAGTAGAAGGCAGATTAGATGTGAAAAAAGTAGAAAAAGCGTTTTTAGAAATGATAAAGAGACATGAAACCTTACGAACATCTCTTGAATTAATTGAAGATAAATTAGTTCAAATAGTAAATGCGTATTCAATAGTTAAAAGTGAATTTGAAGTAAAATATATTGAGCATGCTCAAAAAACTCCAGAACAAATAATAAATGAGTTTATAAAGCCATTTGATTTAAGTAAAGCTCCTTTATTTAAGGTAGGTATTATAAAATTAGAATCAGAAAAATACATACTTATGTTTGATATGCACCATATAATATCAGATGGAATAACTATGGGAATATTTGTGAACGATTTCGTGAATCTTTATGAGGGTAAAGAACTAGATAGTTTAAGAATTCAATACAAAGATTATTCAGGATGGCAAAATAAACTAGTAAAAAGCGATATAATGAAAAAACAGGAAGAATATTGGGTCAATAGATTTAGTGAAGTACCAGTATTAAATTTACCGACTGATTATCCAAGACCAGCTATCCAAAGTTTTGCAGGAGATACTCTAAGCTTTAAAGTGGATAGGGATCTTACAGAGAAAATAAAAGGAATCGCCAAAGAAACAGCTAGTACAATGTATATGGTACTTTTATCAGGGGTAAATATTCTGTTGTCCAAATATAGTGGTCAAGAAGATATAATAGTAGGAAGTCCAATTGCAGGTAGACCACACGCAGATTTAGAAAAAATTATCGGAATGTTTATAAACACCCTGGCAATGAGAAATAATCTAGCAGGGAATAAGACTTACAAAGAATTATTGAAGGAAGTAAAAGATAATGCATTAGAAGCTTATGAACATCAGGATTATCAATTTGAAGAACTGGTAGATAAATTAAACCTGCACAGGGATATGAGTAGAAATCCACTATTTGATGTAATGTTTGTGCTACAAAATTTTGATAATGCGGAATTAGAAGTTCAAGATTTAAAATTCAGACCTTTATCTTATGAAAATAAAATATCAAAATTTGATCTAACAATTTCAGCCTATGAAGACACCTCCGCAGGTGAGGACGAAATAAATTTAAATTTTGAATACTGTACTAAGCTATTTAAAAGAGAAACTGTAGAAAGATTGACATCGCACTTTAGAAATATACTCAAAGCAGTAACAGCAAATGCAGATATTAAAATAAGTGATATAGAAATGCTTAACAAAGAAGAAAAGGATCAAATTCTTTGCGATTTTAATAGCACTTATGTAGATTACCCGAGAGATAAAACAATACATAATTTATTTGAAGAAAAAGTAAAGAATATACCAGATAATACTGCAGTAGCATCGCGTAGGCGCGCAGGAGAAATGAAACTAACCTATAAAGAATTAAATGAAAAAGCAAATCAATTAGCTAGAACCTTAAGAGAAAATGGAGTGAACGCAGATAGCATAGTTGGAATATCAGTAAACCGTTCTTTTGAGATGATGATTGGGATATTAGGAATACTTAAAGCAGGTGGTGCTTATCTACCCATAAATCCTGATTACCCTGAGGAACGCTTCGGGTATATGCTTAAAGATAGCGGTGCAGATATTTTATTGACACATGAGTATTTGGTAAATGAAGTTCCATTTAGAGGTCAAATAATTGCGTTAGAGGATGAACAAATATATCATAAAGCAAGCTCAAATTTAGAACCTATTAAGAATTCGCAAGGTTTGGCGTATATCATCTATACTTCTGGCTCTACTGGAAAACCTAAAGGGGTTATGGTATCTCACAAGGCTCTAAATAATTTCCTATGTAATATATATAGTAGCTTTGGAGAGAATGTGGGGATAAAAGATAATTGCCTGAGTTTGACTAATATCTCCTTTGACGTAAGTATATGTGAAATATTTATGCCTCTAGTTTTTGGAGCCACTCTAGTGCTTTATAACAATGAAATGATACTAGATATTCATAATTTGGTTAGAACTATTGCAGATAAAGAGATAACCTTTGCTTATATCCCTCCAACTATATTAAAAGAGGTTTATGAACGATTAAGCAATGAAGAAGTCAAACTTAACAAAATGCTGGTAGGGGTAGAGCCAATTAAGGATTATGTATTAGAAGACTATCTGAAATTAAATGAGAATATGCAAATCATAAACGGCTATGGTCCTACAGAAGCTACAATCTGCACAACGTTCTATAAATATGGTCAAACAGCACCCGTAGGTAGAAATGTTCCAATAGGTAAGCCTCTGGCTAATACACAAATATATATACTGGATCAATACTCAAATCTTGTGCCTAAGGGCGTTGTGGGAGAATTGTGTATCTCCGGAGATGGTTTAGCAGAAGGCTATATAAACAGAGAAGATTTGACAGCAGAAAAATTTGTACCGAACCCTTTTATAGCTGGTATGAAAATGTACAAAACTGGAGATATGGCGCGATTATTAACTGATGGGAATATCGAATTTTTGGGAAGAATAGATCATCAAGTGAAGATACGTGGATATAGAATAGAACTAGGAGAGATCGAAAGTCAGTTGTTAAATTATAATCCAATCAAAGAAGCAATAGTGGTAGATCAAGAAGATAAAAATGGATCAAAATATCTTTGTGCATATGTTGTTTCAGAAAAAGAAGTAAAGGTAGGGGACTTCACTCCGAAGGAGTTGAGAGAATTTCTATTAATAAGTTTACCAGAATACATGATCCCATCATATTTTGTACAATTAGATCAAATGCCATTAACTGCAAATGGTAAGATTGATCGAAAAGCACTTCCTGAACTTGAAGGTAAAATTGTAGTAGGAACTGAATATGAAGCACCACGAAATGCAACAGAAGAAAAATTGGTAGATATATGGGGAGAGGTTTTAGGAGCGGTATTAGGAATTAAGAAAGTAGGTATTAATGATAACTTCTTTGAATTGGGAGGACATTCTTTAAAGGCAACAATATTGGTAGCTAAAATGCATAAAGCACTGAATGTGGAAGTACCATTAAATGAGATATTTAAAAGACCAACTATAAAAGGAATAAGCGAATATATTAAAAATGCAACAAAAACAGCATATATAGCAATAGAAAAAGTAGAGTCTGCAGGTTATTATGAAGTGTCTTCAGCACAGAAGAGAATGTATATGCTCCAACAGTTCGATTTGAGCAGTACAAATTATAATATGCCAGGTGTACTGGAAGTAGAAGGAATTCTAAATATTGAAAGAGTAGAAAAAGCTTTCTATGAACTTATAAGAAGACATGAAAGTATAAGAACTTCCTTTGAAACTATCGAAGATAAAGTAATACAAAAAGTAAATTCGTACACACATGTAGAAGCAAAGTTTAAAGTAGATTATTTAAACAAAACAGATAAAGCTATAGAAGAAGTATTAAACGAGTTTGTGACCTCTTTTGACTTAACTAAAGCACCTTTATTTAGAGTAGGAGTAATGAAATTACAAGAAGATAAACATATACTTTTGTTTGATATGCACCATATAATATCTGATGGAATATCTATGGGTATATTTATAAATGAATTTGCAAAATTCTATGAAGGTAAAGAATTAGACAAGTTAAGAATTCAATACAAGGATTTTGCTAAATGGCAAAATAATCTACTAAGATCGGATATTATGAAAAAACAAGAAGAATATTGGATAAGTAGATTTAGTAACCCCATTCAGAATGATGGGCAAGTGCCAGTATTAAATATGCCAACAGACTATCCAAGACCAACCATTCAAAGATTTGCAGGAGACAGTATAAGCTTTAAATTAGATAAGAACCTTACACAGGATCTAAAGAGGATTGCCAAAGAAACTGGTAGTACAATGTATATGGTACTTCTATCAGGGGTGAATATCTTATTGTCCAAATATAGTGGTCAAGAAGATATAATCGTTGGAAGTCCAATAGCGGGTAGACCACATGCAGATCTAGCAAAAATTATCGGAATGTTTGTAAACACTCTTGCAATGAGAAATAATCCAGACGGAAATAAGACTTATGAAGAATTTCTAAAGGAAGTAAAAGAAAATTCATTAAAAGCATATGAAAATCAGGATTATCAATTTGAAGAGTTAGTAGAACAGTTAGATTTAAGCAGGGATATGAGTCGAAATCCATTGTTTGATGTAATGTTTACTATGCAAAACTTTAATAATGGAGAATTGAAAATTGAGAATTTAGAATTCAAACCATTTAATTATGATCAGAAAATATCGAAATTTGATTTAACAATAGCTGCAAGTGAAGGTGTGAGTACTGACGAAGCTGAAGAAATTATTTTAAACTTTGAATATTGTACTAAGTTATTTAAGAGAGAAACTATAGAACGGATGAAAGCTCACCTTACAAACATATTTAAGATAGTCACAGTAAATACAGAGGTTAAATTAAGTGAAATAGATGTACTTACTAAAGAAGAAAGAGATATGATTCTATATGACATTAATAACACCTATACAGATTATCCAAGAAATAAGACACTACAGGATTTATTTGAAGAACATGTAGAAAGAACCCCAAATCATATAGCTGTAGTATTTAAAGAAAAGAATTTAACTTATAAAGAGCTTAATGAAAGATCTAACTCTCTAGCAAATATTTTAAGAGTAAATGGAGTAAAAGAGGATACTGTTATAGGAATAATAGCTAAAAAATCATTAGAGGTAATCGTTGGGGTTATGGCGATATTAAAAGCAGGAGGAGCATATCTTCCAATAGATCTAGAGTATCCAGAAAATCGAATAAATTATATGTTAGAAGATAGTTCAGTAAAAATACTATTAACTCTGGGGGATTTAAGAAAAGATATTGATTTTAATGGTAATACAATTGACGTTTTGGATGAAACACTCTATTCAGGAAAACAAAACAATCTAGAAAACATAAACACTCCAGAAAGTTTAGCTTATGTAATTTATACATCAGGTTCTACAGGTAAACCTAAAGGGGTTATGATAGAACACAGAAATGTAGCAAGGCTTATAAAAAGTA
The DNA here is from genome assembly GCA_030627905.1 of Halanaerobiales bacterium. GTDB lineage: Bacteria > Bacillota > Halanaerobiia > DY22613 > DY22613 > JAGMES01. Next base: position 11,300 of record DAOVRZ010000105.1, on the reverse strand, counting down.
CGAATTATGTCCAATTTGCAGATGGAGATAAAATGTTACAAACCGGAACTTTAGCATTTGATGCCTCTATTTTTGAGGTCTGGGGAGCATTATTAAATGGTTTAGAACTTCATTTGGCCAGCAAAGATTTAATTCTAAAAACTGAAGCGATGGAAAAATATTTAGTAGATAACCAAATCAGTACAGTATTATTCACTACACCTTTATTTAACTTAATGGCAGAAGAAAAAGTAGAGATGTTTAAACCACTTAAATATCTCTTTATTGGAGGAGATGTTATTTCTCCAAAACATGTCAATAAGGTGAAAAAAGTGTGCAATCTTAATATTGTTAATTTATATGGACCAACAGAAAATACTACTGTCTCAACGTATTTTGCTGTAGATCAAGAAGATGCTTCAAATATCCCAATCGGTAAACCGATCAGTAACTCAACAACATATATCCTTGATCAATATAACAATCTAAGCCCCATCGGAGTACACGGAGAATTACATGTTGGAGGAGATGGACTCGCCAGAGGTTATGTAAATAATTCAGAACTGACAGCAGAAAAGTTTATAGAAAATCCATTTATTCCTGGAGATAAAATCTATCGAACAGGAGATTTGGTGAGATTACTTTCTGATGGAAATATTGAGTTTCTAGGAAGAATTGACAATCAAGTAAAGATTAGAGGCTTTAGAATTGAAATTGGAGAGATCGAAAATAGTATTTTAAATTATGATGGAATCAAAGAAGCTATAGTAATTGATCAGAAAGATAAAAATGGAAATAAATATTTATCTGCATATGTAGTAGCTAATCAAGAAATATCAGTTGAAGATTTAAGGAAAAATCTATCCAATAGTCTTCCAGATTACATGATTCCAGCACATTTTATGCAGCTAGAAAGAATGCCATTGACTAAAAATGGAAAAGTAGATAGAAAAGCTTTACCAGAGCCAGAAGGAAATATATTAACTGGAGTAGAGTATGTAGCTCCTAGAAATGAAGTAGAAGAGAAGGTAGCTTTAATATGGAGTGAAGTTTTAGGAGTAGAGAAAGTAGGAATAAACGATAGTTTCTTCAGTCTAGGCGGTGATTCGATTAAATCAATACAAGTAGCTTCTAGGCTGAATAATTACGGGTTGAAATTGGAAATCAATGATCTCTTCAAGCATCGCTGTATAAGTGAATTAAGCAGTTATATCAAAAATACAAACAGTACTGCCGAGCAAGGAATCGTAGAAGGAGAAGTAAAACTTACCCCAATACAAGTATGGTTTTTCGAACAGAAATTTACAGATATGCATCATTTCAATCACTCGGTCATGCTTCACAACAGAGAAGGTTTTGACAATGATGCTTTAAGAAAGGCATTCACAAAAATTGTGGAGCATCATGATGCCCTGAGAATGGTATATAAATTCGAAGAAAACAGCGTAAAACAGTACAATAGAGGCTCTAGCGACAATATGTTTGACTTGCAGATATTTGATCTGGTTGAAGAGTCAAATTATATGTTAAGAATCGAAGAAGAAGCAAATAAGATTCAATCTAGTATTGACTTGGAAACTGGCCCTCTTATTAAATTAGGAGTGTTCAAAACAGAAGAAGGGGATCATTTACTGATAGTTATTCATCATCTTGTGGTAGATGGGGTATCATGGAGAATCATATTTGAAGATTTGGCAACAGCATACAGCCAGGCTCAAGAAGGAAAAGAAATAAAGTTACCGCGGAAGACTCAATCATTCAAAGAATGGGCAGAAAAATTATTAACCTTTGCAAATAGTAAAGAGATTTTAGAACAGATGGGCTATTGGGAACGCCTTGAACAAATTGAAGTAAAACCTTTACCTAGAGAGAGAGAAATCCAATCAAATAAGAGAAAAGATACTAAGATATTGCCAATGGTTCTGGAAGTTGAAGATACGGAAAAACTATTAAAACATGTAAACCAGGCCTACAATACTGAAATAAATGATATATTGCTAGTAGCTCTGGGGTTAGCTGTAAAAGATTGGACAGGAGAAGATGTGATAGCTATAAGCCTTGAAGGGCATGGACGTGAGAATATTATAGAAGATGTAAATATAACTAGAACTGTAGGTTGGTTTACGTCACAATACCCTGTGATTTTTGATATGAGCAGTTCAGAAGATATTTCACATATCATAAAAGCAGTGAAAGAAGAGTTAAGACGGATACCAGATAAAGGAATAGGTTATGGAATTCTTAGATATCTTACTCAAAAAAGTAATCAAAAGCATAAATTATCTATGCATCCAGAAATAAGTTTAAACTACTTAGGTCAGTTTGACATGGATGTAAATACAGGCATATTTAATATTTCTAACGCGTCTACAGGTTTAGCTATGAGCTCTGAATTCGAAAGAAATCATGCTATTGACGTAAATGGAATGATTGTGGGTGGCAGTTTAAGGTTAGATTTTAGTTATAATATGCATGAATTTAGCCATGATACTGTACAGCATATAGTCGATAGTTATTCTAAAAACATTAAAAACATAATAGACCATTGTATGCAACAACAAGAAATTGATATGAGTAAAATGAAGCAATTTGAAAAAATTTATCCATTGTCTCCAATGCAACAGGGAATGTTGTTTCACTACTTAAAAGACACGAAGAGTATAGCAAACTTCGAACAATCAGAATTACATTTGGCAGGCAATCTTGACATAGACTTATTTGAAAAGAGTCTAAACTTACTTGTTCAAAGATATGATATTTTGAGAACAAACTTTGAGTATGAAAAACTACAGATTTCAAGACAAGTTGTTTATAAAAATAAAAACCAAAAAATATATTTTGAAGATTTATCCATGTTTGAGGAAAATGAAAAGCTTTCCTATATAACTAAATTTAAAGAAATAGATTTAGAAAGAGGATTTGATTTAGCTAAAGATAACCTCATGAGAATAGCTATACTTAAAATCGATCAGGAAAATTACAAGATGATCTGGAGTTTTCATCATATAATAATGGATGGTTGGTGTCTTGGAATTATTTTCAAAGATTTGTTGATGATTTATCAAGCATTGAAAGTAGGGAAAACTGCCAATTTAAGTAAAGCATATCCGTTTAGTAGTTATATAGATTGGCTACAAAATCAGGATCAAGAAGAAGCTTTCGAATATTGGCAAAACTATCTTGAAAATTATGAGCAGCAGGCTTTACCTTTAGGATATAATATAAATTTACGAAATAGAGAATATGCAAAAAATGAACATGTATTTAAATTTGATGGAGGTTTAGCAAGGAGTATGAAGAATATCGCAAAAAATTGTGATATTACCCTTAATACATTAATTCAGGCGCTATGGGGTATACTCTTGCAAAAATATAACAATACAGATGATGTGGTATTTGGTGCGGTAGTTTCGGGCAGACCGCCAGAGATTCAAGGGATAGAACAGATAGTTGGCTTATTTATAAATACTATTCCAGTGCGTGTAAGATATAAAAAAGGAGAAAGCTTTGCCGAAGTTGTGAAACATCTTCAAGAGGGTGTAGTGTTATCAAGAAAATATGAGTACAGTTCTCTAGCGGAAATACAGTCCAACACAGCATTAAAGCAAAATCTTGTAAACAATATAGTCGTATTTGAAAATTATCCTGTAGATAAGGAAATGAAAAATTTAGGAATTGAGAATATTGGTTTTGAAATGAAAAGTCTGGAATCCTCTGAGCAGACAAACTATGATTTTAATATAATACTTTCACCTGATGGAGATGGATTGGTAACAAAATTTAGCTATAATACTTTTGCTTATGATGCTATTTTTATTAAGAGAATGGAAGAACATTTTAAAAATGCTATCAAGGCAGTTGTAGAAAATCCAGACATATGTGTGGAAGATATAGAAATACTTAGCCATGAAGAAAAAGATCAAATTCTATGCGATTTTAATAATACTTATGCAGATTACCCGAGAGATAAAACAATACATAAATTATTTGAAGAACAGGTTGAAAAAACCTCAGAAAACTTAGCAGTAGTATCGCGTACTTGCGAAGAAGAAAAACAACTAACTTATAGAGAGTTAAATGAAAAAGCCAACAGTCTAGCAAACATTTTAAGAGAAAATGGAGTAAAAGAGAATATATTAGTGGGAATAATCGCTGAAAAATCATTAGAGATGATCGTCGGGGTTATGGCAATACTTAAAGCAGGTGGAGCATATCTTCCTATAGATCCAGAGTATCCACAGGATAGAATCAAATTTATGTTAGAAGACTGTTCTGTAGACATATTACTTAAACAAGGGGAATTAGAACAAAATATTGAGCATAACTGTAATGTAATAGACATTTTAGATGAGACATTATATCAAATTAACAAAGAAAATTTACAAAATATAAATACCCCAAGAAGTTTAGCTTATGTAATTTATACATCAGGTTCTACAGGAAAACCAAAAGGAGTAATGGTAGAGCATAAAAATATAGTCAGACTTGTTAAAAATCCTAATTACATCGAATTTGAGCCAGGAGATAAAATATTACAAACAGGTACTTTGGCTTTTGACGCGTCTACTTTTGAGATTTGGGGAGCTTTATTAAATGGTTTAGAACTTCATTTGGGTTCAAAAGATCTCATATTAAGACCAGAAGAAATGGCTAAGTATCTGGTTAACAATCAGATTAGTAGTTTGTTTCTCACAACAGCTTTATTTAACGTAATGTCAGAAGAAAAACCTGATATGTTTGAGACACTTAAGTTTTTATTAACAGGTGGAGAAGCAGCATCATTTAAACATTTCAATCAGGTTAGAAGAGAATGTAAAGATTTAAAGATTGCTAATATATATGGTCCAACAGAAAATACAACATTCTCAACTGTTTTCTTTATGAACGAGGAGTGTTCAGGAAATATTCCTATAGGTAAATTAATTAATAACACTACAGGGTATGTTGTTGATAAAAATAATAAGTTATCTGCAATTGGAGTTTGTGGAGAGCTATGTTTAGGTGGAGATGGATTGGCTCAAGGCTATTTAAATAATCCAGAGCTTACTGCAGAAAAGTTTATCCAAAATCCATTTGTTGATAATCCTTTTGGGATTATCTTAGGAGAGAGACTATATAGAACAGGAGATTTAGTAAGATGGCTTCCAGATGGAAACATAGAATTTTTGGGAAGAATTGACCATCAAGTAAAGATCAGAGGCTTTAGAATTGAGCTTGGTGAAATAGAAAATAGCTTATTGAACTATGAAGATATAAAAGAAACTATAGTAATAGACCGAAAAGATGAGAAAGGCAATAAATATTTATGTGCTTATGTAGTATCAGATCAGGAAGTTACAGTAGGGGACTTCACTCCGAAGGAGTTGAGAGAATTCTTATTAAAAAATTTACCAGAATACATGATTCCATCATATTTTGTACAACTAGATAAAATGCCTTTAACAGCAAATGGTAAGATTAACCGAGAAGCACTTCCTGAACCTGAAGGAAACGTCATAGTAGGAACTGAATACGAAGCTCCACAAAATAAAATTGAGAAAAATTTAGTGGAAATATGGAAAGATGTATTAGGAATAGAGAAGGTAGGAATTAATGATAACTTCTTTGAATTAGGAGGACATTCTTTAAAGGCTACGGTTCTTATATCAAAAATACACAAAAAATTAAATGTAGAAATTCCTCTTCGGCAGGTATTTATATCCCCAACAATCAAAGAACTGTCAAACTTTATTATAAAGGCAGATGAGAGTACTTATTTAGTAATTGAACCAATCGAAGAGATAAGGGAATATTATCCTATTTCATTAGCACAAAAACGGTTATATATGGTTAATCAATTAAATGTCGATGATCTTAGTTATAATATGCCTGCTATGTATATCATTGAAGGTAATTTAGAACTAGATAGATTGGAAGTAGCATTTAAAAATTTGATTAACCGACATGAATCTTTACGAACCTCATTTAAAACTATGAATGGTGAACCTGTTCAAATTATACACGAAGATGTGAATTTTGAGATAAAGTATAGCGATCTAACTGATTGTGCAATGGATGAAATAAAAGCAACTACTAGGATAAATAGTTTTATGAGACCATTTGATCTTGAAATAGCACCATTGCTAAGAGTAGAAGTGGTTCAATTTAACGAGGAATATCTCCTGATGCTAGACCTGCATCATATTATTGCTGATGGAAGTGCCATGAATATATTAATTGCTGAATTTGTTAAACTTTATCAAGGAATCGAATTATCTAAACTGAAACTTCAATATAAGGACTTTGCAGTATGGCAATCCCGTCTATTTGAAGAAAATGTAATGGCGAAGCAAGAAGACTATTGGTTAAATAATTTAAAGGATTTACAGTATACTGAGCTTCCAGCAAAAACTGCAGGTTCAATAAAGAGTAATGTTGGTGCACAAAAACAATTTGACATAGGAGCTGAATTGGTAGAGAAGATAGATGAGTTTTGTGCTAAACATAATGTGACTAAATTTATGTTTATGTTGGCTGTATTTAAAATTGCAATTTTTAGAAAGATAGATCAGAAAGATCTTTCAATCGGTATTCCTATTGCAGGTAGGAATAAATCTGAATTGCAAGATTTGATTGGGCTTTTCTTGAACTTACTAATCATTCGTTCTGAGATTAGAGATGAGATGAGTTTTAATGAATATTTATATCAGATTAAAGAAGTAACAACGGGAGCTTTTGAAAATCAGGATTATCCATTTGACATGTTGGACTTGAAAAATAGAGAGGTAAATAACTATCAAGGTGCTTCATTATTCTCAATTCTCTTTAACTATCTACCATACTTTGGTGACGATGGTCAAACTTTAACAGAGTTCACTATCCGACCATATTCAGTTGAAAAAGTAGAAGCAAAATATGATCTTACATTATATGTTTCAGAGAGACAGGAGGATATACATTTAAGCTTAGTATATAAACGCGATAAATATGAGGATTATATTATCGAAGCGATTCCAGTAGAAATTGAAAAGATTATTAACATTGTTTTGGAGAATGAAGAGAGTGTAATTACTCAAATAGTATTAACTGACTCAAATTCACTGATGGAAGATTTCGATGACCTTTTCAGTGATGACAATTTTGATGAATTCGACTTTTAGTAAGGAGGTTATAAGATGGCTTTACAAAATAGAATTTCAAAGATTGCGCAAAAAATGCCAGATAAGATTGCTATCAAACATGGAAATAGAGAAGTGCCTTATTATGAATTAGAGAACTATTCAAATCAAATAGCTAGTTTCTTTCAAAGCCAGCTAACTGAGAACAAAAACGTTATACTTTTATTAGACAGAAGTCCTGAGCTAATCTTTTCAATGTTGGGTATTCTTAAAATTGGTGGAATCTTTGTTCCACTAGATTTAAAACACCCGGAGAATAGATTAAACATAATGATGAATGAAGTACAATCCAATTGGATTGTGCTTCATTCCAAAAATTTGGCTAAGGTAGATCGAATTATAAAAGATTGGGATCGAAAAATCAATGTTTTACTTTGGGATTCGGAGAAAGTAGTGGAGGATGAATATAACAACTTAAATATTTACAGATTATCTGAAGATCAATCTCAAGAGTATGAAGAGGTAGAAGCTAAAAATTGCTATATCTACTTTACTTCCGGCTCAACCGGTACCCCAAAAGGAATATTGGGTCGCCATAAAAGCTTAGAACATTTTATTGCCTGGGAGATCAAAGAATTTGGAATAAATCAAGAATTTAATATCAGTCAGCTAACTTCACCTTCTTTTGATGCTATTTTAAGAGATATTTTTACAACTTTATCTATCGGAGCAACAATCTGTATACCTGAGAATGAAGATATAATCTTAAATCCGCAAAGGTTAATCGAGTGGATTGATTTAAATCAAATTACTTTGATTCATATGACACCAGCTTTGTTTAAAAGTTTAGTAAGTGAATTAAATGACCCAGAGTTATTTCAAAGTTTAAAATATATTCTCATGGCTGGTGAAAAATTGCGAGGAAACGATGTTAAGAAATTTATTGAACTATTTAGCGCGCGCGCGCGTAGCAGAATTCAATTAGTGAATCTTTATGGTACTACTGAGACTACCTTAATTAAGTTATTTTACAAAATTAAAGAAGAGGATAGATTTAAAGCTAACATTTCTGTAGGACATCCAATTGATCGTACACAAGTTTTAGTTTTAAATAACAATATGCTAATTTGTGATCCTGGTATTGTTGGTGAAGTATATATAAGGACACCGTTTATTACTTCTGGTTATTATAAAAGCCCAGATGCTACTAAAGAAGTTTTCTTAATAAATCCATTTACCAATAATCCTAGAGATATTATTTATAAAACAGGGGATTTAGGTAGAATGCTGTCTGATGGAAATTTAGAGATTATCGGAAGAATTGATCATCAGGTGAAAATTAGAGGTATGAGAGTAGAACCTGGGGATATTGAATTTAAGGTGTTGGCCCATGATGCTATCCGAGACACGATTATAATAGATCGCGAAGATGAAAATGGTGAAACATATCTTTGTGGTTATATCATTTCTGATCAAGAAATTTCTATCTCAGAAATGAGACAGTTTTTAGAAAAAGATTTACCTGATTATATGATCCCTACATATCTTGTGCGTTTAGATAAGATGCCATTAAATCCTAATGGTAAAATCGATAGAAATGCATTACCTGAGCCAGATAAAAATATTGATACTGGAGTAGAATATGTAGCACCTGATAATGAGATAGAAGAAAAACTTGTTAAGATATGGTCTGAAGTTTTAGGTAGAGTGAAGATTGGAATCTATGATAATTTTTTTGATCTTGGAGGACATTCTTTAAAAGCTACTTCTGTGGTCTCTAAAATCTATCAAGAATTTGAAGTAAATATAGCTCTCCGTGAAATGTTTAAAGAGCCGACGATAAAAGCTCTTGGAAAATATATTCAACGAGCTGAAAAAAGTAGTTATGCTTTCATCCCAGTCACTCATGAGAAAGATTTCGATGGTGGGTGTTATCCAGTCTCTTCAGCTCAGAGGAGATTATATCTTCTTAATCAATTAGATATAACCAGTACAAATTATAATATGCCTCAGGCAATGTTAATTGAGGGTGAGATTGACAAAGAAAAACTTCATGTTGCTTTTTTAAGACTTATCAAAAGACATGATTCATTACGAACCTCTTTTGAGTTAAGAGAAGGTGAAGTAGTACAGCTCATCCATCAGGATGTTGACTTCTATATTCAGAGTTATGAAATTGAATCTCAGGCTGATTTCAAGAAAGAAGTTCAGCATTTAGTTAATGAGTTTGTGAAACCCTTTGAGTTGAGTAAGGCGCCCTTATTAAGGGTAGGATTAGCTAAGTTTAGAGGAACTAAAGATAAATATGTCTTACTCTATGATATGCATCATATTATTTCAGACGGTACATCACTATTTATTTTGATAAATGATTTTATAGCTTTATATCAGGGTAAAGAATTGCCTGACTTAAGGATTCAGTATAAAGACTTTACTATTTGGCAAAACAATTTATTTAATTCTGATAAAATTAATGATATGGAAGAATACTGGCTCAATCACTTCGGTATAGATCAGGATGAGATTCCAGTCCTTAATCTGCCAACAGATTATCCTAGAGCAGCAGAATTAAATTTTGAGGGAAATCAATTTGATTTTAACATTGGAAAAGAATTGACTGAAAAAGTAAATAAATTGAGTAAAGAGACTCAAACAACTCTTTATATGAGTCTACTTGCAGCATATAATCTTCTTCTTTCAAAATATTCAGGACAAGAAGATATAATTGTGGGTTCTCCAATCTCTGGGCGTCTGAATGTTGATCTTGAACAAATAATTGGGATGTTTATAAACACCCTAGCGATGAGAAATAGACCAAAAGGTAATCTATCGGTTAGAGAATTTTTAGCTGATGTCAAAGATAATGCTTTACAAGCTTATGATAATCAGGATTATCAATTTGAAATGCTGGTAGATAAGTTGGATTTACAGCGTGATATGAGTAGAAACCCATTATTTGATACAATGTTTGTTTTACAAAACTTTAACAGTTCGATTACTGCAGAGGTTAGCAGTCTAAAAGTAAGTACTATTGAATTTGAAAATCCGGTGTCTAAATTTGATCTAACTTTGAAAGTTACTGAAATTCCAGGAGATATTCACTTTAGATTTGAATATTGTACTAAACTTTTTAAACAAGAAACTATTGAAAGACTATCCGAGCATTTTATAAATATTTTAAATGTTATTGTCGAAAATCCCGATATAAAACTTAGAGATATAAATATTATTTCTAATCAAGAGAGAGACCAATTACTCTATGAATTTAATAATTCCCAGATAGAAACTTTGCAAATCTCAAAGAATAAGACTATTCATCAGTTATTTGAAGAACAGGTTAAAAAAACACCAGAAAATATTGCAGTAGTATCGCGTACTTGTGGAGAAGATAAAGAATTAACCTATAGAGAGCTTAATGAAAAAGCAAACCGATTAGCTAGAACCTTAAGAGAGAATGGAGTAAACGCAGATAGCATAGTTGGAATATCAGTAAACCGTTCTTTTGAGATGATGATCGGGATATTAGGAATACTTAAAGCAGGTGGTGCTTATCTACCTATAAATCCTGATTACCCTGAGGAACGCGTCGGATATATGCTAAAAGATAGCGGTACAGATATTTTATTGACACATGAGTATTTGATAAATGAAGTTCCATTTAGGGGTCAAAGTATTGCATTAGAGGATGAACAAATATATCTTAAATCCGGCTCAAACTTAGAATCTATAAAGAATTCGCAAGGTTTAGCGTATATAATCTATACTTCTGGCTCTACTGGAAAGCCTAAAGGGGTTATGATATCTCACAAGGCTCTAAATAATTTTCTGTGTAATATATATAGTTGCTTTGGTGAGAATGTGGGAATAAAAGATAATTGTCTGAGCTTGACTAATATCTCCTTTGACGTAAGTATATGTGAACTATTTATGCCTCTAATTTTTGGAGCTACTCTGGTGCTTTATGACAATGAAATGATACCAGATATTCATAATTTGGTTAGAACTATTTTAGATAAAGAGATAACCTTTGCTTATATCCCTCCAACTATATTAAGAGAGGTTTATGAACGATTAAGCAATGAAAAAGTCAAACTTAACAAAATGCTGGTAGGGGTAGAGTCAATTAAGGATTATGTATTAGAAGATTATATGAAATTAAATGACAATATGCAAATCATAAACGGCTATGGTCCTACAGAAGCTACAATTTGCACAACCTTCTAT